>JBPCSL010000190.1:0-5872 GCA_051007175.1 Candidatus Nanopelagicales bacterium | reverse complement strand
ACGTCGTCGCCGGTGAGTTCGACGTGGATGCCGCCCGGGATCGTGCCGAGGGTCCGATGCACCTCGAAGAATCCCTCCACCTCGCCGATGACATCGTCGAAGGAGCGCGTCTTGTGGCCGCTGCTCGCCTCGAAGGTGTTGCCGTGCATGGGATCGCACACCCACACAACCGGGTTGCCGCTCGCCTCGACCTTCTGCACGATCGCCGGCAGGGCATCGCGCACCTTCGTCGCGCCCATGCGGGTGATGAGGCTGAGCCGGCCGGGGACCCTCTCGGGATTGAGTCGCTCGACGGCGTCGAGGACCTCCTCCGGCGACGCCGTCGGCCCGACCTTCATGCCGATGGGGTTGCGGATCGTCGACGCGAAGTGCACGTGGGCACCATCGAGCTGGCGCGTGCGCTCCCCGATCCACAGGAAGTGGCCGGAGACGTCGTACGGGAGTCCTGTGCGCGAGTCGATGCGAGTGAGGGCGCGCTCGTAGTCGAGGCTCAGGGCCTCGTGCGCGGCGTAGAACTCGACGCGCTTGAACTCCTCGGGGTCCGCCCCGCAGGCCTGCATGAAGGACAGCGCTCGATCAATGTCCGTGGCAAGTCGATCGTAGAGCTGGCCCGCCGTCGACTCGCGCACGAAGTCCTGGTTCCATGCATGCACCTGGCGCAGGTCGGCGTAGCCGCCTTGCGTGAAGGCGCGGATGAGGTTCAGTGCTGCGCCAGACGCGTGGTAGGCCTTGAGCATCCGCTGCGGATCCGGGCGACGCGCCTCAGCGGTGAACGGGATCTCATTGACAGCGTCGCCGAGATAGCTCGGCAGCTCGACGCCGTCGCGAGTCTCGGTGGCCACTGAGCGCGGCTTGAAGTACTGGCCCGCCACGCGCCCCACCTTCACCACGGGCAGGGAGGCGGCGTAGGTGAGGACAATCGACATCTGGAGCACGGTCTTCAGCCGTGCGCGGATCGAGTCGGCGGTATTGGCCGCGAAGGTCTCCGCGCAGTCACCGCCGGTGAGGACGAAGGCCTTGCCGAGGGCGGCCTCGCCGAGGCGCTCCGTGAGCGTGTCGCACTCCCCCGCGAAGACCAGCGGAGGCTGCGCCCGCAGCTCGTCGAGCACCCGCGCCAGGGCGTCCTCGTCCGGCCACGCGGGCTGCTGCCGGGCAGGCAGGTCCGGCCAGGTGATCGAGGACATGGGGAAAGGGTACGGGGCCGGCTCAGCCGAAGAAGGCCGCGGCCTCCTCGTAGCGGGCGCGCGGAACCGTCTTGAGCGTGCCGGTCGCGTCGGCCAGGGGCACCCGCACGATGTCGGTGCCGCGCAGCGCCACCATCTTCCCGGAGTCGCCGTCCTTCACCGCGTCGATGGCATTGAGGCCGAAGCGAGTGGCGAGCACGCGATCGAATGCGGTCGGGGTGCCACCACGCTGGATGTGCCCGAGGACGGCCGCCCGCGACTCCTTGCCCGTGCGCTGCTCGATGGCCCCGGCCAGCCAGTCGCCGATCCCCGACAGCTTGACGTGGCCGAAGGCGTCCACCGTGGCGTCCTTGGTGATGAGGTCGCCGTCCTGGGGCAGCGCTCCCTCGGCCACGCAGATGATGGGGGCGTACTGCTGCTGGAAGCGCTGCTCCACCCAGCCGCACACCTGGTCGAGATCGAAGGGCACCTCGGGGATGAGGATCACGTTGGCGCCGCCGGCCATGCCCGAGTGCAGGGCGATCCAGCCGGCATGTCGGCCCATGACCTCGATGACGAGCACACGGTGGTGGGACTCCGCCGTGGTGTGCAGGCGATCGATGGCCTCGGTGGCGATGGTGACGGCGGTGTCGAAGCCGAAGGTGTAGTCGGTGGCGTTGAGGTCATTGTCGATCGTCTTCGGCACGCCGATGACGGGCAGGCCGTGGTCGGCGAGCGTGGTCGCCACACCTAGGGTGTCCTCACCGCCGATCGCCACGAGGGCATCGACGCCCAGGTCGGCGAGATTGCGCTCGATGCGCTCGACACCGCCATCGATCTTGATCGGGTTGGTCCGCGAAGAGCCGAGGATCGTGCCGCCGCGCGGGAGGATGCCGCGCACGGACGCGATGTCCAGGGGCATCGTGACGCCCTCGAGGGGGCCCTTCCACCCGTCGCGGAATCCGACGAACTCGAAGCCGTACTCCTTGGCGCCCTTGCGCACGACGGCCCGGATGACGGCATTGAGGCCGGGGCAGTCTCCGCCGCCGGTGAGGACGCCTACGCGCATCGATCTCTCCTGGTCCAGGGGTCTGTAAACGTGTGCAGAGCGTATCCCACGAGGGACCCCGCGCGGCTAGGGTCGCCCCATGGCCGTGCTTTCCCTCGATGCCGGGACCACCGGGGTCACCGCCCTGCTCGTCGACGACGCTGCCCGTGTGATCGCCCAGGGCTACCGGGAGTTCCCCCAGCACTTCCCGCAGGACGGCTGGGTCGAGCACGATCCCGGCGACATCTGGGCGGCGGCCCTCGCGGCCACCCGCGATGCGCTCGCGGCCTCCCCCGAGCCGCCCACGGCCGTTGGCATCACCAACCAGCGCGAGACCGTGTGCTTCTGGGATCGCGAGACGCTGGGCTCCGCGCGGCGCGCCATCGTGTGGCAGGACCGGCGTCCCGCCTCCATGTGCGACGACTGGCAGTCCGCCGGCCACGAGCCGCGCGTCAAGGAGCTCACCGGGCTGCGGCTCGATCCGTACTTCTCCGGCACCAAAATCGCCTGGGTCGCGCAGCATGATCCGGCCACGTGGGCGCAGGTGACATCGGGGCGCGTGGCCATCGGCACCGTCGACTCCTACCTCATCGCGCGCATGACGCGAGGACTGCATCACGTCACCGACCCCACGAATGCCTCGCGCACGCTGCTCTTCGACATTCGCACCGGTGCCTGGAGCGCGGAGCTCGCGTCGCTGTTCGGAGTGCCCCTCGACGCGCTGCCGGAGGTCGTGCCGTCCTACGGCGAGGTCGGCCGCACGGATCCCGCGTCGTTCCTCGGCCTGGACATCCCCATCGCCGGCATCGCCGGCGACCAGCAGGCGGCCCTCGTGGGCCAGGCGGGATTCCGCCCCGGCGACGCCAAGTGCACCTACGGGACCGGGTCGTTCCTTCTCGTCAACACTGGCGATCGCGCCGTGCCGTCGTCGAGCGGACTGCTCACCACTGTCGCGCTCGGCCGACCCGATGGGTCGCTGTCGTATGCGCTCGAGGGCGCGGTCTTCGTCACCGGCGCCGCGGTGCAGTGGCTGCGCGATGGCCTGGAGATCATCTCCTCCGCGAGCGAGACCCAGGCGCTCGCCGCGTCCGTCCCCGACAGCGGCGGCGTGGTCTTCGTGCCCGCACTCACCGGTCTGGGTGCCCCCGACTGGGACCCTTACGCGCGCGGCCTCATCATCGGCATCACCCGCGGCACATCACGAGCGCACGTCGTGCGCGCGACGCTCGAGGCCATCGCTTTTGAGGTCCGCGACATCGTCGACGTCATGGCGAGCGAGGGCGGCGTCACGCTGCCGCGGCTCGCCGTCGATGGCGGCGCGGCGGCGAATGACCTCCTGTGCCAGATCCAGGCCGATCAGGTGCGGGTGCCGGTGGACCGTTCCGCGGAGTTGCAGACCACCGGCCTCGGGGCGGCGTTCCTCGCCGGGCTCGGCACCGGCGTCTGGAGCGAGGAGGACGAGCTCGTACGGACCCGTCGCACCGACCGCGTCTTCACCCCGCAGGCCGACGGCGAGGCCGCGCATCGGCGCTGGCGCCGGGCCGTCGAGCGGTCGAAGGGCTGGCTCGAGGACTGACGGGTCTCTTCGCGGAGGACCTGCCGGGCACCGCCCAGTGCTAGCCTTCGCGCGCCTCACACCCTTCACCCCCGGGAGAGTCCGTGCGCCGCTTGATCGCCACCACCGCCACCACCGCCTTTGTCGCATCGACCCTGCTCGCGGTCCCGGCCGCGCAGTCGGCGGCGGCGCCGCTCGCCGGCCCCGGGTGCACGAACACTCTCTACGTCGTGGAGTTCGAGGGAGCGGGCGGCACAGGATCGATCCGCACGGTCAACACGACGACCAACATGCCCTTCGGCAAGCGCATTGCCATCGGCAAGACGCCGGGCAGCATCGTCATCAATCCCCAGGGGACGACGGCCTACGTCACCAACAACGGCGGCGGCATCAGCGTCATCGACCTGCAAACTCGTGCGGTGATCGCCACGGTGGCCGATGACGCCATTCCCACCAACATCGCGATGTCCCCTGATGGCTCCACCGTCTACGTGGCCAACGCCAAGTCGACCGGCCCGGACCTCACGATCATCAACACCGCCGACAACTCCGCGACCTCCCAGGACCTCGCGGTCCCCGGGGCCTACGGCGTCGCCGTCAATGCGGATGGCACCGGCGTCTATGTGTCGGCGTTCTCGCAGAGCGACACCAACGTCTACTTCTACGAGACCTCGGACTGGACCGAGCCCGCCGCCGTCATCCCGACCGGTGCGCGCAATAAGGAGATCGTCCTCAGTCCCGACGGAAGCCAACTGTGGGTGGCCGCGAACTCCGCCGACAGGATCCAGGTGATCGACACGGCAACCCACACGCTGCTCAAGAGCATCGCGGTCGGCAACAAGCCCGAGCGCATCACCTTCACCCCCAACGGCGCCACCGCCTGGGTCACCAACATCGGCACGACGGCCAAGACACCGAACATCTCCATCATCAACACCGCCTCGCTCACGGTGACCAAGACGATCCAGGGTGGTCCGCTCCCCTTCGACGTCGCCTTCACGCCCAATGGCGCCACCGCCTACGTGGCGAACTCGCTGGGGCAGAAGGGCACCTTCTCCCCCGCGGGCACGGTGACGGTGATCAACACGGCCACCGGCGCGATCACCAAGCGCATCCGCGGCTTCGTGATGCCCGACAACCTGGTCGTCTGCAGCCCCCGCCCGCTCTAGCCCCCCCCCCCCGCGTCTGGGGACCTTGACGGGCCCCGGGGACATCCCTACGATCCGGAATCGTAGATTGTCAACAATCGACTCAAGGGGTGCGCGGTGCAGACGGCAGTGGTCACGGGGGCGGCCAGCGGGATGGGCCACGCCACCGCGGCGATGTTCCTCGCGCGAGGCTGGCAGGTGCTGGGCATCGACGTCTCCGCCGACCTGGGGCTGCAGCATGAGGCGCTGACCCCGATCACGGTCGACATCCGCGACGGAGACGCCGTGACCGCGGCCCTCGCCGGGCATGCCGACGAGATCGACGCCGTCGCCAATATCGCGGGGGTCTACCCCCCCACCACGATCGACACCTACACCGACGAGCTGTACCGCCGCATCTTCGACATCAACGTGCTCGGGCTGCTCAATGTGACGCGCGCCGCGCTCCCCCATATGCCGGCGGGCTCGTCGATCGTGAACTTCGCGTCGGTCGACGCCTTCACCGTCTCGCGCGGACAGCTGCTCTACGGCGCCTCGAAGGCCGCTGTCGTCATGCTCACCAAGGAGCTCGCCCTCGAGCTCGCACCGCGCGGCATTCGGGTCAACGGCATCGCCCCCGGCTGGGTCGACACCCCTGGCAACGCCGCCACGGGTCGCATGGCCGAGGCGGCGCAGTCGATTCCCCTGGGGCGCGTCGCGCAGCCGGCCGAGATCGCCGAATGGGTCTGGATCCTCACGGGATCGGGCGCCGCGGGCTTCGTCGACGGCGAGACCATCGTCATCTCCGGCGCGGATGTCATGCGATGACCTACGAGCCCCTTCCCCAGCAGTCCACCGCCGAGATGGTGGCCACGCGCATCCGCGATGCGGTCCTCGACGGCACCCTGCGGCCCGGCGACCGGCTCATCGAGGCCGACATCGCTGCCGAGCTCGGGGTGTCACGCGGGCCTGTGCGCGA
>JBPCSL010000189.1:0-6194 GCA_051007175.1 Candidatus Nanopelagicales bacterium | reverse complement strand
CCGAAGAAGCCGTAGATGGCGAGCTGGATGGTGAGGTAGGCCATGAGTGAGATGAACGCCGACCCGACGCCCACGTTGATGCCGAGGCCGCGGCCGACGTACGCGAAGAACGCGCCGGCATTCGTCACGTGCTGGCTCATCGCGGAGTAGCCCACGCTGAAGAGCAGCAGGATGATCGCCACGGCCAGGTAGGCGCCGGGCACGCCCGCGCCGTTGCCGAGCACGATGGCGACGGGGACAGCACCGGTCATGCCCACGAGGGGCGCGGCGGCGGCGATGACGAAGAAGACAATCCCGATGACGCCGATGCGCCCGCGGCGCAGGGAGGTCGTGGGGGTCTCAGCGGGAGCCGGCTGAAGGTCGGCCATGGGTGCCCTCCGGGGTCCGGGGCGCGCATCATGCGGGCCCTAATGAACGCGAGGGTGACGCACCCCGGGGCCCCGGTCAAGCACATTCGGGGAATTAGTTCGGGTCCGAACGATCCCCGCTAGTCTCGCCTCGTGGCCGGATTCCTCCCTCCCTATACCCCCGACGGCGGCTCCGCCCTCGTCCCCGAGATGCCGTGGCACTACTCGGGCACCTTGCTGACGGTCGAGTACCGCACCGATGTGGAGCGCGTGCGCGCCCTGCTGCCCGCCGACGTCGACCTCGCTCCCGAGGATCCCGGCGCCGTCGCCTTCATCTGGGCCGACTGGCAGTCGTGCAGCTCCGAGGGCCGCGAGCTCCTCGACCCGTCGCGCTCGCAATACCTCGAGGCCTTCGCCGTCGTGCGCTGCTCCTACGCGGGTACGACGTACAGCCGCTGCGCGCTCATCTGGGTGACGACGGACTTTGCGATCGGCCGCGGCTGGTTCCAGGGCTATCCGAAGAAGCTCGGCAGCATCTACGTCACGCGCGCGATGAACCACGGCAAGGCCGCTCCGCGCGTCGCCCCTGGCGGCACCTTCGGCGCAACGCTCGCGGCGTACGACCATCGCCTTGCCACCGCGAAGGTGACGCTGCGCGAGCCGAGCGACACCAACGGCTTCGTCAACGCCCTGCCGATGCTGCACCACCGGCAGATGCCGAGCATCGCGGGCGGCGCGCTAAGCCTGGACCAGGTCGTCACCATGGGCGGGGTCGATGCCGACCTCGGTCAGCCCTGGCGCGGTGATGCCTCCCTCGAGCTCTTCGACTCGGAGTGGGACCAGCCGGCTTCCCTGCTGCCGGTGCGCGAGGTCATCGGCGGCTACTACCGCGAGGTCGGCGTCACCTTCGCCGGCGGCACGCTTCTCGAGGACCGGTCCCAGGCGCTCTAATCCTCTTTTTCGCCTGTTCCCTCTTTCCTCACGCCTTCCTTGCCCTGAAACTTCCACCCGGTGGCACTTTCGGGGCAAAGAAGGACGCCTTACCCGCAAAGGACGCCTTGCCCGCATCGTAGGAGTGGGCCCTCTGGAAAAGCCGGCACCCCATCCACGGCGGAGGCGCCGTCCCTAGAACTCCTGCCGCGCGGCCAGCCGTGCGAAGTGACCCCCGCTGGTGAGCAGGTCGCTCGGCGTACCCTCCTCCACGATCCGGCCACCGGACACGACGACGATCCGATCGGCATGCTCCACCGTCGTCAGCCGGTGCGCGATCGCGATGCGCGTGACATCGCGGCTGAGGATCGACCGCATCACGATCTTCTGGGTCACGTTGTCCAGCGCACTCGTTGCCTCATCCAGCAGGATCACTCGCGGATCGCTCGCGAGCGCGCGCGCGATCATGAGCCGCTGGCGCTGCCCGCCGGAGATCGCCCCGCCACGGTCACCGATCGACGCATCGAGCCCCCGCGAGCGCACCTCGGGCTCCAGCCCGGCCTCGGCGATCACACTCCAGAGGCGGTCCTCGTCGATCTGCAGTGGCCCGCAGATGCACTCGCGGTACGTCAACCCGAAGGGCATCGATGCCTGCAGCACCGTGCCCATCTGGCGGCGGACCGCGGCGACATCGAGCTCCGCGAGGTCTTGCCCGTCGTAGGACACCACCCCACTCCACGGCGTCTCGAATCCGAGGATGAGGCGCATCACGGTCGACTTGCCCGAACCCGATGGCCCCACGACGGCGAGGAATTCACCCGGCTCCACCGTGAGGCTCACTCCATCAAGGAGTGGCGGCTGATCGGGGTCATATCCGAAGACGACGTCGGTGAGTTGGATGCGCCCCACCAGCGGACCGGGCGCGCGGGCGATCCCTGGACGCTCCACGGGTGTCGAAGTGATGGGCACCATGCGCTCGAGCGTCGGACCTAGCTCGCTCAACAGCCAGAGGTTCTGCGTGAGTAACCCCACCGCGATGGTGAGCTGCACAACGGCAACGTAGGCGCCCATGAACGCCGCCGCCGTGAAGGCCCCGCCCTCGGTGACGACCGCGACGATGAGCACGATGTTCATCGCGATGGGCGCGGCCACGAGAGTCGGCTGAGAGATGCGCATGGTCGACATCCGTCGCCCGAGCGTGGTGACCGCTGGCGCCGCGAGTCGCGCCCACCGCGCCAGGGCCCGCGATTCGGCTCCACTCACGCGGATCGGCACGATGGCATCGACGAGTGCCATGAGGTGAGCATCGGATGCACTGCGCTCCTCCAGCATCCGCTTGAGGAGCCGGCGACCGCGGCGCTGGGCAAGTGCGACGAGGATCACGACGATGGCGATCGCCAGGGTCATCCAGATGCCCAGCGAGACGTTGATGGTCAGAAGGAAGACGAGGTTCACCGTGCCGAAGGCAGCGGTCAGCACGAGGGCCAGCACGCCATCGTCGACGATCTCTCGGGCACTCTCCACCGACAGCGTGCGATTGAGAATCTCGCCTGTCGGCATGCGCCGGAAGAACGGCATGGGCAGGCGCAGCAGGTGCGCCATGATCCCCGGCGACAGGCGAGCGTCGCTGGCATCACGCAGTCGGATGGCGACGATGTTGCGCGCCACGATAAGCAGCGCACCGCCCACGCTGCCCAGGGCGAAGGCCACGAGAATGCCGATCGCCATTCCCCCAGCCCCGGAGGGCACCGCGAAAGCAAAGAGCTCCGTTGTGGCCAGGGGCAGGAGCAGGCCGACGACACCACCGAGCAAAGAGAGCAGCAGGAGTACCCCGACCTGCGAACGTCGACGCCGCACGGACCACCGGATGAGCGAGCGCCAGGACGCGTCGCGCGGCAGTGGACCGGTGATCACTACCGTGTCGCTGCCCTTGTCGGATCCGCGGAATCGCGTCCGGGTGCGCGTGACGCCATTGACCGAGACCGCGCCGGCGCCACGCGGAAGCACGGCGGCCGCCTGGTCGCCCTCCACCGTGATGGCGGGGCCGGGGAGGGAATCCCACCAGCGCGTCCCCTCGGCCGGCGGCGCGGTCATCACGCCGGACGCTGCCGCGACGGCATCCACGGGCGCGAGGTCGCGTTCGACCCGCGGATCAGGAACGCGGACCTCGTCGTGAATCGTGGCGAGCGCGACGGAGAACGCGTCTTCGACCGGTGAAGGGAAGCGCGGCGCCCCCGCGACGCGCGCATCCGCGGTGCCGGCTGCGGACATCATGTCGATGGCATCGTCCAAGGACTGGTCGCGCTGCTCAGCCATGGACCAGCTCCGCGAAGAGTCCCTCGCGTGCGAGTTCCGCGAAGGTGCCACGCTGCACGACGCTCCCCGCGTCGACGACGAGGATCTCGTCGGCGTCGCGGATCGTGCTGAGCCGGTGTGCAACGACGACTGTGGTCACGCCGCGTGCGCGTAGGTGCGCCTCTACGTCAGCCTCGACGACGGGATCAAGCGCACTCGTCGCCTCGTCCAGCACGATGGCCCTCGGATCGCCGGCAAGTGCCCGCGCGAGCGCCAGGCGCTGCAATTCACCCCCACTGAAGCCGCCGTCAGCCGACGTGACCTCGTGGAAGTACGCCCCCGGCCTGCCCAGGATCGTCTCCTCGATGCACGCGTCCCGAGCAGCCCGCGACATTGCGTCATCGGAGATGGTGTCGTCCCACAGCGTCAGGTTGTCGCGAATGGTGCCGGGGAAGAGCACGGAAGACTGCGGCACGTAGGCGATATCGCGGGTCCGCCTGTCGCGGGGCACAGTCAGGCGGGGTACGCCGTCCAGCGCCACATAGCCCGACCACGGCCGCAGCTCGCCGACGATCAGCTTGGCGATCGTCGTCTTGCCGCTGCCACTCGGGCCCACCAGGGCCACGCGGCGCCCCGCATCCACGTCGAGCGACAGCCCGCGCAGCAGGGCCTCGCCGGTGTCGTAGCCGAACTCGACATCGTGCAGGGAGAGCGCTCCGGTGATGCGCGCCGACGACGGCTGGGGGTCCGCTCCTCCCGGCGTCACGGTGAGCATCTCCGGATCGAGTGGCTCGCGCAGCACGGGGGTGAACTGCTGCGCGGCGCTGGAGAGGAACTGCAGCAGGATGCCAAAGGACGCGACCATCCCCGCCGTCGTGAGAAGCGCGACCATGTAGGCCTGCGCGGCCACGACCGTGCCGAGACTGATGCTGCCCTCGAAGACCTGTTGGACACCGATGGCCAGGAAGGCGCCGAGGCCGACGGACAGCGCGAGCAGCGGGACGAGCGTGGTGTATTGATTGGCGACACCCAGACGGGTCAGCGATGTCGCCATCCGCTGACGCCGCTCGGACCAACGGGAGAAGGCGAACTGCTCCCAGGCTGCGGCCTTGATGGACTCCGCCGAGGACACGACATCGGCCGTGTAGCCGCTGAGCAGCACGCGGTCGGAGTCGAAGCGACGCTGCACCGCGTCTCGCCGCTTCAGCATGACCCGAGTGAAGATCAGGGTCACTGCCGTGATGACGACGGCGGCCAGGCCCATGGACACGTCGAGGACGAAGATCATCAGGAGGTAGACCACCGCCGTCAGCGAATTCACCAGAGCGAGCGGCAGCAGGTTGCCGCCCTGATAGGCGTACCGCTGCACGGCACTCCGTCGGGCGATCACGTCGCCCGCACCGAAGCCCTGGAGCTGGGGGATACGCATCGTCAGCGTGCTCCACGCGAATGCCACGCCTCCGGACCTGCTGATCCGCAGCGTCAGCCCCTCGAGTGCGGCGTACTGCAGGAGCACCACCGCCGCCGCGATGATCGCCGCGCCGACCAGGGCCAGGATGATGATGGCGCCCCACGTGGTGTCCTGCGCGACGATGTAGCGATCGACGAAGAGCCGCATGAGGAGGGGTACGACGATGGCCGGCACGAGGCCAACCAGGGCGGCGACGAAGACATAGCCGACGGTCGAGCGCGAATCGCGCAGCAGGGCTCCCACGAGTTGGCGTGGCGTGCGATCGGGCTCGAAGCCCGGCAGCGGCGCACCGTCCGCCGCGAGGCCATAGGTGCGCAGCAGGGCATCGGCTGCTTCCTCCGGCGGAATCCCCCCCATCCCCCCGAGCTGGCGTTCGATGGCCTCGGGCGACACCTCACGTCCCTGCGCGGCAAGCGCCGCGACCACACGCGAGACTTCACTCACTGCGTGAACCAGCCGATGACAGGCGTGTCCCGCAGCACCACCGTGACCTCGCTCAGCGTCCCTGCCCGCACCTCCACATCCGGACCCTGGCCGATGCTCCAGGCGTAGCCCGACGGTGTCGCCGGATCGAGCTTCAGCTCGACCGTCGCCTCGATCACCGGTCCGGCGCTGAGGAAGTAGTCGACGAGAGAGGAGTTGCCCCCGACGATGAAGGAAATGCGATCAGCCGTGGCCGGCGTAGGAGACAGTGCGGTCACGGTGCCGAGGATGACGCCGTACTGCGCACGTCGCGGGGCATCCGCCGGCGTGACCTCCGCAGGCATGCCGATGCGAATGGTGCCCGCTGAGGTCGCCGGGATGAAGCCCTTCACCACCAGGGGTGCGTCGTCCGGCTGCAGGTAGATCATCGGATCGCCCGGCGCGGTGACCCTGCCCGGCAGCGCAACGACCTCGCTCACGATGCCGTCGACCGGGCTCACCAGCGACTCGACACTGGAATCGCCGTCGACGATGTTGACCCGGACCAACTCCTCGCCCGAGCTCACGCGCTGGCCCGCCTCGACGTTGACGCTGTCCACCAAGCCGGAGACGCGCGCGCCCACCTCGGTGTAGCCCCCTTCCGGCACGACGTAGCCGAAGCCCGTCACGGTCTGGGGCGCGCGGCCGAAGATCGCCCAGACGAGGACGCCCACCACGATGAGACAGAG
>JBPCSL010000188.1:0-5108 GCA_051007175.1 Candidatus Nanopelagicales bacterium | reverse complement strand
ACTCCGGCGAGACTAGCCAGTCGACGTCTGCCACGGGACTCGTCCCCGGCATCTACACGGTGTCGGAGCGCACCGCGACGAACTGGGAGCCGGTGGCGTCGAAGCAGGTCGACCTCTCCGGTGCCACGTGCACGGGATCGGTCGCCTTCGCGAACACCCCGACGCCGGCAAAGGCCGCCGCGGTGAAGGTGACCGTGCCCGCCGGCTTTGCCAATGGCTGGTCGGTCTCGCTCTACCGCGGTGACGACACGACACCGCTGGCCTCGGCGGTCACCGACGACAGCGGAATTGCGGCCTTGGGCAGCCTGACAGAGGAGGGCACCTATCGGATCCTCGAGGATGCCCAGCCCGGGTGGACCTCCGACGGCGGCAAGGGGTGTGAGTTCGCCGTCGACCTGCCGGCCGACGGCGGCAAGACCTTCACCTGCACCCTCACCAACACCTTCGCCCCGACCATCGCGCTCGCCAAGACCGGTGACGCGCTGAGCAAGGTGGGTGACAAGGTCAACTACCAGCTGACCCTGGCGAACACCTCGGCGACGGAGGCCACATCTGGCGTCCCGGACCTGGAGTGCCGCGTGGTCGACTCGAAGATCGGCTTCGATCAGAAGGCCACCCTGGGCGCGGATGACACCGCGACATGGGGTCCGCTCGCCTTCACCATCCCGTCGGGCAGCGACCCCTTCGTGAACCAGGCGACCGCCTCCTGCACCTTCCCGGGCAGCGCTGCGGTCGTGGCCAGCACGTCGGCCAACTGGAGCACCAACCTCTTCCAGCCCAAGGTCACGGTGACGAAGAAGGCCGATCGGCCGTATGCCCAGGTGGGCGACACCATCACCTACACGGTGACCATCACCAACTCCGGGTCGGCGGACTCGCCCGCCCTCGTGCCGGATGACACCACGCCTTTCACCGACTCCCTGGTGAGCGGCGTCACGCTGCCATCGAGCTGTGACAGCCTGGCGGTGGGGGAGTCCTGCCAGGTGACGTATGACTACGTCGTGAAGGCCGCCGACAGATCCATCCCCAACACGGCGTCGGTGCTCTTCCACCCGGCGGGCTTCCCGAACGACGTCACCGACCAGGCCGCGGCCTCGGTGACCGTCATCCGGCCGTCCTTCACCATCACGAAGACCTGCGCGACACCGGACTTCCCAGCGGGATCGACGGTGGTCTTCCGGGTCGACGTGACCAACACCGGTGATGTGCCGGTCGTCATCACTCTGGATGACTCGACGGCGAGCAACGGCGGTGCGGCGACGCCGCTGGCGCTCACCGGCGCCAACACCACGGCCACGGCGACGAGTGACATCACCAATGCGGACCTGACCTTCAACTCTGGTCGGGTGAGCTTCACCCTGCCGGTGGGCGAGAAGGCCCAGTTGGAGATCAGTCTCACGACGCAGAATGTCCGTGTCACCAACACCATCACGGGCACCGGCTCCCTGCCGAAGGCCTACTCCGGCACGACGTACAGCCAGGTGCTGTCCGCGACGGACACCTGCGTCGACTCAGCAACCGGTGCCACCCGCACTATCGGCTTCTGGAGGACGCATCTGTCCTTCACCAGCCAGGTCCTCGACAAGGAGGCCCTGCCGACGGGCGCCATCATCGGCACGAGTCCGCTCGGTGTCGGAACGGCCCCCGGTGGACCGTTCCTCAACGGCAAGCTCTGCCTGACGTCGGATCGGAAGTCCTTCGTGCTGAATTCGGTCGCCGACGTGATGGGCATCTTCTGGGCCAGCAACTCCGTCAACAAGAACGGCTCGAAGAGGACCACGCTGTGCGCGGCCAGGATCAACACGGGGCGGCAGCTGCTGGGCGCGATCCTCAACCAGTCGTTCAGCAATCCGGCGCCGCTGCCGCTCTACGGAGGCCAGAACCTCATCACGGCCACCCTGGCGGCGATGTCGGGAACCAACACGATGCTGATCCGGACCCTGGGCACCCTGCTCGATCAGTACAACAACTCCGGGGACAACCAGACGATCGTCATCCCCGGCTCGCTGACGATCGGCAAGGCCAATCCCCAGGCCGCCCAGGCCATCGCCAATCTGAAGGCAGGCGACTGCTAGGCGCGGTGCCGCAGAGCCCGCCGGGAGAGCCCTAGGCTCGTCGCGTGAGCGACATCCCGGCGGGCTCTCGGCGCGTGCTGATCGGCCTGTGCATCGCCATGGGCGGAGCACTCGTGGGGATCGCGTCGCTCAACTACGTGCTCACACCGATGATGAGCGACCTCGGCATCGATCCCGAGGACGCGGACATTGCCTTGGCGATCCCCTCGATCGCGTCGCTCTTCGTCGTGTTCCTCGCCGGCATGCTCGGGGATCGCCGAGGGCAGCGCACCGTGATCGCCTGGATGAGCGCCCTCTTCATCGCCGGGTCGATCATCTTCACCCTCGCCCAGGGACTCACTCTCATCGTCATCGGCCTGCTCCTCCAGGGCATCGGTTCGACGGCCATCCAGATCCTCGTGTTCGGCTTGCTGTCGGCGCGCTTCAGCGTGCCGAAGGAGCGCGCATCGGCGTTCGGCACGTTCGGCATGGTCTCGCCGTTCATCTGGATGTGCATGCCCGTGCTCACCGGCTGGGTGGTGGGGCTGGTCTCCTGGAGATGGGTGGGGGTCATCTGGATCGTGAGCGGCCTCGCCATCTTCGTCGCGACTCAGCGGCTACTCCCGAGGCCGGAGAAGGTCCGCCCCATTGGCGAGGTGTGGACGCCGATCCTGGCGGGTGTCACGGTCGCCGCCATGGTGGGCTCGCTGGACACCCTGCATTCCGAAGGGCTGGCGTGGTCGACCTTCGCGGCCTTCGCCATCACGGCGGGTTTGGCCCTCGTGTGCGCGATCCTGCTGCGGCGACTGCCGGCTCCGACCTTCTCGCTCTCGCCGCTGCGCACGAAGTCGACGCGATCCTTCCTCGGCGTCGTCATCATTATCCCGCTCATCAACACCGTCTTCCTCATGACGATCGCCTTCCAGTACCTCTATGGCCTCTCCGTGCTGCAGACGGCGCTCGTGATGATCCCCGCGCAGGCCTGCGCCGTCCTCGGCACTCGACTCATCGCGGGGCCGATGATGCGTCGCTACGGGGTGCCCCGGACCGCGACGATCTTCTTCCTTCTGCTTATCCCCGCCATGCTGTGCGCCTTCCTCGTGCAGGTGGACTCACCGCTTTGGGTCCCTGCGGCCTACGTCGCCGCCTACAACGTCCTCACCGTGGCGGCGTCGATTACCGTCTCGAGCGGTCTGCTCAATTCGGACCCGAGCGTGCCGTCGGACCAGCTGTCGGCATACCGAGGCTCGGGCGTCGCGCTAGGCGGTGTGCTGGCGACGGTCCTCATGAACGGGTTGGTCTTCTCGCTCGGCCGCCTCTTCATGAACGAGTCATTCCAGGCCAACGGCCTGTCGCAGGCCGATTCGGCGAGCCTCATGTCGCAAATCCAGGACTCGGCGACTTCGCCGGATGTCATGAGCCAGTACGCCGTTCCGCTGCCGTCGGGAGTGGAGACAACAGTGGTGATACAGGAGAGCATCCTCACGGGACTCCATGCGAACGCCATCCTCGGCGCTGCCCTGGCCCTGGTGTCGGTATTCCTGATCCGCAGGGCGGCGCGCACGCGCGCGGCCGCTCACACGGGGGCCTGAACCCTTCGGCACACTGTGCCCGTGCTCGCCCTCCTCATCCTGACCCCGCTGGCCTTTGGCGTGGCCGACTACTTCGCGGGACGGATGTCGACGCGGGTCAACCCCTGGGGCGTTGTCGGGACGACGTGCGCCGTGTCTACCGTGGGGTCCCTCATCGCGACCCTCCTCTACCGGGACGTCGATCTCGAGCCTGAAGTCCTGCTGCTGGGGGCGCTAGCCGGCGTGCTCCTCATGGCGGGCCAGGCACTCCTCTACTCCGCGTTGGCACGGGGATCCGGGGGCGTGGTCGGGGCGATCGTGTCCCTGTCGGTCATCGTGCCCGTCGTCTCGGATGCCCTGCGTGGAAAGTTGCCCAGCTGGCCCACACTCCTCGGGATCCTCGCGATCGTCGTCGGTGCCATCGTGATCTCCCAGCCCGGATCGGCCCGCCAGGTCTCGCGGTCGGTACTGCTCCTCGCTGGTGGCGCGGCGCTCATGCTCGGCCTGCAATACTTGGCGCTGGGTCGCGGCAGTCACATCAGTTCGGCCGCGGCGGTCACCGGACAGTTCGCGGCGGCAACCCTCATCGTCCTGGTGATGGGCCTGGTGACGAGATCGTGGGGCGGCATCACTCGCCGAGACGCACCCCAGCTCCTGGGCATCGGGATCGCCTTCCTGGTGGGCTCGCTGGCATTCTCTGCGGCCCTCGACCTGGTCAACGTGGCCATCGCGAGCGCCTTTCTCAACACGGAGCCCCTCGTCCTGGCGCTGTGCGGGTACCTCTTCCTCAAGGAAAAGCTCACCGTTTCCCAGCAGGTGGCTCTCTTCGTGGTCGTCGCCGGCGCGGTGACCGCCGTCTGCTTCCGGGGCTGATTCTCAGGTGGCGGGATAGCGGCGCCGGATGAGAGCGCTCGCCCCGAAGGCGATCACCGCCATGACGGCGAGAGCCAGATAGTTGCCGTACGCCGTGACGAAGCAGAGTGGTGCGGCGACGAGAGCGCCGAGCACAGGGCTGAGCGAGAGCAGGACCAGGCGCTTCCGCTGCTGGCGGGCGATCGGTCTCAGGTAGAGGTCGTCGAGGAAGCCCACGACAATGAGGACCGTCTCCATGGCGCTCACGAAAGCCAGGTAGACGAAGAAGAACGCAAGGGCCCGCGGATCCCAGTCCTCACCGAGCAGGGCCGCGGGGAAGGGCAGCAGGGCGATGAGCGCGAGATAGACCAGGATCGCCCAGATATAGCGGCCATCCATGCGGCCCAGGGTCAGCGTGAATCGATGATTGGCCTTCCAGTAGAAGGCCACCCAGAGGAAGGTGAAGGCGTAGGCCCACACGTTGGAGAGACCTTCGGCGATGACCGTGCCGGCGTCGGCCCCGTTGGACAGGTCCGTGAGGGCGGGGCCGATGAGCTGGACGGCGATGAGGGTGAGGCTGATGGCGAAGACCGCATCGGAGAAGAGGATGACGCGCTCGAAGCCCTGGGTC
>JBPCSL010000187.1:0-2729 GCA_051007175.1 Candidatus Nanopelagicales bacterium | reverse complement strand
CCGGCAAGCAGGGTCCGGTAGTCGCCGCGCACCGGCTGCGATGACATCCGGATGGTCTGCAGCAGGGTCGTCGGCCCGTCCGCGATGCGCAGGGGGGCCGCCAGCGCGCGGCCCATGACCTCGCGCGACACCCCCCAGACCGAGGCCAGCGCAGCAGTGCCGGCCAGGAATCGGCGTCGGGTCAGTCCCATGGTCACCTCCGGACGTGAGCCTATGCGGCAGGCGGCCGTGGGCGCTCGGATTCCTCGTTCCCTGCTGAGGTCCGGTGCGGAAGGCAGCACGGTCATGGGCGGCGTGGGCCGCCACGTAGGCTTGCCGATCGTGGCCATCCCGGACGTGTCGGTCTCCCTCGGCGAGCTCGAGCAGACCCTGTCGAGTATCGAGCAGGTGCTCGACGTGCCGCGCATGCGGGAGAAGGCCATCGCCCTCGAGGCCGAGGCCTCCGAGCCGAACCTCTGGGATGACCAGGCCAACGCCCAGCGAGTCACCTCGCAACTGGCTCTCGTCCAGGGCGACATCCGCCGGATCGAAGGCCTGCGCCGCCGTCTCGACGACCTCGTGGTCCTCGTGGAGCTCGCCGAGGCCGAGGACGACGAGGCCTCCTGGGAGGAGGCTGCCCGGGAGCTCGACGCCTTGCGCAAGTCCATCGGCGAGATGGAGGTGCGCACCCTGCTGTCCGGGGAGTACGACGCCCGCGAGGCTCTCATCACCATCCGGTCCGAGGCCGGTGGCGTCGATGCCGCCGACTGGGCGGAGATGCTGCTGCGTCTCTACACCCGCTACTGCGAGCGCCACGGCTGGCCGGTCGAGGTCTACGACACGTCGTACGCCGAAGAGGCGGGGATCAAGTCCGCTACGTTCGCGGTCAAGGCTCCCTACGCCTACGGCACCTTGTCGATCGAGCAGGGCACGCATCGACTCGTGCGTATCTCCCCCTTCGACAACCAGGGGCGCCGCCAGACCTCCTTCGCCGCCGTCGAGGTGGTGCCCGTCATCGAGCAGACCGATCACATCGAGATCCCCGAGGACGAGATCCGCGTCGACGTCTACCGCTCGAGCGGGCCCGGCGGCCAGGGCGTCAACACGACCGACTCGGCGGTGCGCATCACCCACCTCCCGACCGGCATCGTGGTCTCCTGTCAGAACGAGCGCTCGCAGTTGCAGAACCGCGCCACGGCCATGGCGGTCCTCCAGGCCAAGCTGCTCCAGCGTCAGCGCGAGGAGGAGCGTGCCAAGCTCGACGCGCTCAAGGGGGACTCGGCCGGATCGTGGGGCACGCAGATGCGCTCCTACGTCCTGCATCCCTACCAGATGGTGAAGGACCTCCGCACCGAGTACGAAACCGGCAACACCTCGGCGGTGCTCGACGGAGAGATCGACGACTTCATCGAGGCCGGCATCCGCTGGCGTCGCCAGCAAGAGACGCCTGCCTGAGATACAGTCCCGCTATGTCTGGTTACACGGTGGAGCCCGCGGCCAAGTCCTGGACTGCGACCAAGGTCGTGTCCGTCATCGTCGCCATCCTCACGGCGGGCTACATGCTGCCGTGGTGCATCGCCGCGGTGCGTGACGTCCCGCACTGGCTGGTCTTTTGGATCAACCTGCTGCTCGGCTGGACCATCATCGGATGGATCGTGGCCCTGGTGATGTCCCTCAAGGCCCAGAAGGTCGTGGTCCGCAGCTCCTAGGGGCCCTCCCACGAGGGATTCCCTCATAGGGGACCCGTCGCGGGCCGGATCAGCGCCTCCCGCCACGTAAACTCCTCGGGTGATCTTGTTCGAGAACGTGACCAAGCAGTACCCCACGCAGAACCGCCCTGCCCTCGACGACGTCTCCCTCGAGGTGGAGAAAGGCGAGTTCGTGTTCCTCGTGGGGCCGTCCGGCTCGGGCAAGTCCACCGTCCTCCGACTCGTACTCAAGGAGGAGACCCCCAACAAGGGCAAGGTGTGGGTTCTGGGCAAGGACCTCAACCGGCTGTCCAACTGGAAGGTGCCGACCCTGCGCCGCAAGATCGGGACCGTCTTCCAGGACTTCCGTCTCCTCCCGAACAAGACCGTCTTCGACAACGTCGCCTTCGCGCTCGAGGTCATCGGCAAGCCCCGCTCCACCGTGCAGCGGATCGTGCCCGAGGTGCTCGAGCTCGTCGGGCTCGAGGGCAAGGAGCAGCGCATGCCGGACGAGCTGTCCGGCGGCGAGCAGCAGCGCGTGGCCATCGCCCGCGCCTTCGTCAACAAGCCCGCGATCCTGCTCGCCGACGAGCCCACGGGCAACCTCGACCCGGCCACCTCCGAGGGCATCATGAAGCTCCTCGACCGCATCAACCGCACGGGCACGACCGTGGTGATGTCCACGCACGATGCGGCGATCGTCGACCAGATGCGCAAGCGCGTGATCGAGCTCGAGCAGGGCCACCTGGTGCGCGATCAGTCGCGTGGCGTCTACGGATACTCGCGGTAGCGCCGGATGAGAGCTCGATTCGTCCTCAGTGAGGTCTGGAACGGCCTGCGTCGCAACCTCACCATGACCATCGCGGTCATCATCACCGTCGGGGTGTCCCTCGCGCTCTTCGGCGTCGCCCTGCTGGTGCGCGCGCAGGTCGACACCATGAAGGACTTCTGGTACGACAAGGTCGAGGTCTCGATCTTCCTGTGCAATGACAACTCGGAGACGGCGTCGTGCTCCGGCGGCAAGGTCACGGACTCCCAGAAGGAGCAGATCAAGGCCGACCT
>JBPCSL010000186.1:0-19852 GCA_051007175.1 Candidatus Nanopelagicales bacterium | reverse complement strand
GAAGCGCTCAACCTCGAGACCGGCCTCCTGCAGCGAGGCCTCGACGTACTCCGCGGCGGCAGCCTCTCCTGGACCGGTGTCGGTCCCGTCGTTCGTGGTGTCGATCCTGATGAGGTCGCGCAGGAGGTCGACGACCTCCGCCTGCGCGGCCGTGGCCTCGGGGCTCGCCTGCTCCATGCCCCCATCCTGACGGAGCCAGGTGGCCGGTGGCGACAGGCGGTTGTTATCCTCACCGACGGCGTTTCTTGCCAGGTTCGGACAGGCAGGCAGCTGCCTCTCGGAAGCCGGAGAGGGACGCCAACCCAGTCCGGGTGGCGGAATTGGCAGACGCGCTAGCTTGAGGTGCTAGTGCCCGCAAGGGCATGGGGGTTCAAGTCCCCCCTCGGACACCGCGCTGATCGACGCACGCCCTCACGTCCCCGCGGCAACCGCGCTGGGCGCCTGTCGCCTCCACGGCTTCACCCGCCTAGCCTGTGCCGGTGGCCCGCAGCAAGGACCTTGCCCTGACCGCCGGTGATCGGCGGATCGTGCTCGGCGCTTCGATAGCGCTCGCGGGCATCCTCACCCTGAACAGCACGTTCAACTACATGCTCCCCGACATGGTGGCGGACTTCGGGGCATCCACCGGGCAGTCCGCCTTGATGCGGCAGATCTCCAGCCTGGGGGCGCTCCTGGTGGTGTTCCTCGCAGGCGTCCTCGGAGAACGGCTCGGCGAGCGGCGCGTGATCATCTGGGCGGCCGGCCTTTTTGCCATCGGTTCAGCCGTGGTCGCTGTGTCCCCGGTGTTCCAAGTCGCCGGCGCGGGCCTCCTCGCCGCCAGCATCGGCAAGTCCGTGATGTCGGTCCTGGGAGTGGCGTACGTGGCGGCCGCCGTCCAGGACCCGGCACGTCGGGCTACCGCCTTCTCCGCGGTCTCGTCGGTACAGCCCATGGCCTATCTCGTCCTGCCCCTTCTCGCGGGCCTGCTTCTGTCGGCGGCCAGCTGGCGGGCCGTATCCATCGTCTGGGTGCTCGGAGGCATCGCTGCGCTCGTGGCGGCCCAGCGACTCTTCCCCAAGGATGCCCAGCGCACGAGGGTGCGCGGCGAGATGCTGACCCCTGCGCTCGCAGGCTTGCTCCTGGCAGCCTTCGTCCAGATCTTCGGGACCCTCAAGGCAGAGGGTGCGACAACGCAGTTCTGGGTGCTATCTCTCGTCATCGGCCTCACGATGATCGCGCTAGTCATCGCCTACCGGCGGTTGGCGAATCCCACCCTCTCCCTGGCCCCCCTGAAGCATGGCGGCCTCATGTTGCTCTTCCTCGTCGTGATCCTCATAACCTTCGCCAACCTGTACTACTACTCCACGCTGCTCTTCGAGGTGAACTACGCCTACTCCCCGCTCGGGGCGGCCGTGCTCATGATGCCGGCTCAGGTCGCTGGCATTGGCGGAGCCGTCGTCGTACGCAAGCTCCTGCAGAGTCGCGGCATCACCTTCTCGGGGGGTGTCATGCTGTCGATAGTCGCCGCCGCACTCCTGCTGTGCATGTGGGTATCGACCGAGTCGCCACTGTGGGTGCCGATCGCCATCGTGTCGCTTTTCGGCTTCGCGTCGGTCTCCGTCATCGCTGTCATGACAAACGCCGTCATGAACTTGTCCCCCCGTGGCAAGGAGGGAGATACGTCCGCCTATCGCAGCGCGGCTAGCAACATGGGCCTCGCTGTCGGAGTCGCCGTCATGACGGCTGTGGTGACCACGGTTGGCATGGCGTCCATCACCTCTCAGATGAGCGCGGCCGGGATGTCGACATCGGAATACGGGGCAGCCGCGACTGCCCTCCTTGACGGCACATCCCCGCAGGATGTCTCGGACCAGTACGGAATTCCGATCGACGAGGCCCAGGAACTCGACGACATCGACCGGCAGGCGTTCGTCTCCGCATATCGCGCACAAGGCCTCGTGGGCGGTCTCGTCACCGCTGCCGCCGCCTGTCTCTTCCTCGGAATTCGGCGTCGAATGGACGGGCGTGACCGCGCTGCCCACTGAGCCATCGCGCTGACCCACGACGCTGCGAGCCTTCGCGCGAGTGGCCACGCAGCCCCCATGCCCAGCCCGAGGATTCTCGCTAAAGGCCCCCGTGGCACAGGGTGAGTGGCTAGGGTCCCCCCAACCGAGGAGGTCCCCCCATGTCGGGCACGATCAGCGCTGCCGAAATCCAGGAATACGACATCACCGCGGACGCGGTGGAGCAGACGAAGCACCTGCAGAAGAACTTCGGCCGCAAGGAAATCCTGTTCTTCACCATCTGCACCCTCGTGGGTGTCGACACCATCGGTCTCCTGGCATCGCTGGGCGCCGAGGCCTTCACCTGGAATGTCATCCTCGCGCTCACGTTCTTCATCCCGAGCGCGCTCCTCTTCGCGGAGCTCGGGACGGCCTTCCCGCAGGAGGGCGGGCCCTACATCTGGGCGCGCCTGGCCTTCGGACGCCTCGCCGCCACGATCAACAACGTCCTGTACTGGATCACCAATCCCGTGTGGTTCGGCGGGACCCTTGCCGTTGTTGCCGTGGCCACCGTCGAGGTCTTCTTCCTCAACGGCGAGGCGATGGGGACCTTCTGGTTCTACGTCTTCACGCTGTCCTTCATCTGGGTCGGCACCCTGGCCGCCATCCTGTCGTTCCGCGTGGGCAAGTACATCCCGATCGCGGGCGCCTACGCGCGCTTCATCCTGCTGGGCTTCTTCACCCTGTCCACGTTCGTCTACGCCTTCGTACATGGCGTCCAGGGCGTCGGGCTGTCGGACTTCGGCGTCTCCACGGCCGGCTTCTTCGGCCTGGTAGGACTCATCATGTTCGGCTACGTCGGCTTCGAGCTGCCCAACACTGCCGGCGGGGAGATGAAGAACCCCAAGAAGGACGTGCCGTTCTCGATATTCCGCTCCGCGATCGTGGCCATCCTCATGTATTCCGTGCCTGTCATCTGCGTCATCGTCATCCTTCCCACGGACCAGGTGTCCGGACTCGGTGGCTTCATCGACGCCATGCGCTCGGTCTTCACGGTCTACGGCGGCGGCGTGGCGGCCGATGGCACCGTCACCCTTGAGGGCGCGGGGGTCGTCATCGCCGCCGCGTGCGCGATCCTCTTCATCCTGTGCCTGCTCAGCAGTGGCGTGGCCTGGATCATGGGATCGGATCGTGCGCTCGCCGTGTCAGGCTACGACGGCGCCGCACCCAAGTCGCTCGGTGTCATCTCGGAGAGGTTCGGCACGCCGGTGAGGGTGAACATCCTCTCCGGCATCCTGTCGACCGTCGTCATCATCGCCGTGCACACCCTGAGCGACGGCGACGCGGCAAAGTACTTCGGCGCGATCCTCGGCATCGCGGTGAGCACCACCCTGATCTCCTACATCGCCATCTTCCCCGCGCTCTGGCGTCTGCGGGTGACCCACCCCAACACCCCGCGCCCGTACCGCGCACCATGGGCCCCCTTCCTCTCCATCCTGCTCACTGCCTGGGTGATCTTCGCGACCCTGCAGTTGCTGATGCCCGGCATCGGCATCGACTGGTTCTCCGATGAGTTCCGGCCCGAGGGATGGCTGGGCGGCGAACGATGGTCCTACCTCCTCATCGAGGCCATCCCCCTGGTGATCTTCATCCTCGTCGGTGTCGTGTTCTACCTCACCGGAGCCAAGACGCGGGAGGAGAAGGCCACGGCCTCCTAGCGGGTTGTCGCCCGGTTCCCGGGCGCGGTAGGACTGATGGGTGGCCCTCACCCGCTATGCGCCGACGCCCAGCGGCTTCCTGCATGCCGGCAACCTGCGCAACTTCGCGCTCACGGCCACCCTCGCCGACGACGTGGGCGCCACGATCGCCCTGCGCATCGACGATGCCGATGCCGCGCGATACCGCCGAGAGTACGTCGACGACATCTTCCGCGTGCTCATCGAGCTCGGCCTGCCATGGACCGTCGGGCCCCGCGATGCCGACGACTTCGAGACCCGGTGGAGCCAGCGGCACAGGACGGACTCCTACCGTCGGGAACTGCAGGCACTGCGTGCTGCCCTGCCCACGTACGCCTGCACTTGCTCCCGAACGCAGCAGCGGATGATCCCCACCGGGGGATGCGCTGCCGGCTGCCGCACCCGCGGCCTGCCGTGGGTCGAAGGCGAGTTTGCACTGCGAGTCGTCGTGCCCGAGGGCACCTCCGTGGACGTCGGCGGGGTGTCCGTCGCCCTGGACGAGGCCCTGGGCGACTTCGTCATCTGGCGTCGAGACGGCCTGCCGGCGTACCAGCTCGTGTCGGTGATCGAGGATCGCGATCTGGGCACGACCCACATCGTCCGTGGCGTGGACCTGCTCGCATCCTCAGCCGCCCAGGTCTTCCTTGCGCCCGCTCTCGGGGCCGACAATGTGGCGGCGGCGGCGTACGTGCACCATCCCCTCGTCCTGGACGACGAGGGACGCAAGCTCTCCAAGTCTCAGCGCGAGAGGGAGGACCGGTGACGCAGAGCCCGGAAATCGGCGCGACGATTGTCGCGGCCGGCATCCCGACGAATGTGCATGACAGCGGCCTAGACCGCGGCGACGGCACGGTCCTGCTCATCCATGGCTCAGGCCCCGGGGTGAGCGCCTGGGCCAACTGGCGCCTCACGATCCCCGCCCTCAGCGAGCACTTCCGCGTGGTGGCCCCTGATGTCGTCGGATTCGGCTACACCGATCGCGCGGTGGACGCCTACGACCTTCCCACCTGGACCGCGCATGTCCTCGGCGTCCTCGACGCGCTCGGGATCGACCGGGCCCACGTCGTCGGCAACTCCTTCGGTGGCAGCCTGGCGCTCTCCCTCGCCATCCATCACCCCGACCGGGTGCGACGCCTCGCCCTCATGGGTTCCGTGGGCGTGCCGTTCGCGATCACGCCGGGCCTGGACGCGGTCTGGGGATACGAGCCGAGTGTCGAAGCGATGCGCGCCCTCCTCGAGATCTTCACCTACGCCCCCAACCCGCACATCGACGACCTCGCCGACATGCGCTACCGCGCGAGCATCCAGCCGGGCTTCCAGGAATCCTTCGCGCGGATGTTCCCCGCCCCCCGGCAGTGCGCGCTGGACGCCATCACCCATGACACAGAGCTCGTGCGGGGCATCCAGGCGCCCACCCTGATCGTCCATGGCCGGGAGGATCGCGTCATCCCCCTCGCGTCGTCCCTCACCTTGCTCGACCTCATCCCGGACGCGCAGTTGCACGTCTTCGGGCAGTGCGGGCACTGGACCCAGATCGAGCACGCCGGGGAGTTCAACCGCCTGCTCGTCGACTTCCTCCGGGGTCCTACATCCGCAGGTACGACGCTCCGTTGAGGTCGAGGATGCTGCCGCTGGCCCACTCCGCGGCCGGTGACGCGAAGTACGCGACGGCAGCCGCGACCTCCTCGGGCTCGGCGACGCGGCCGAAGGGGCTCTCGGCGCGCCTCACGACGCCACCCTCGCCGGACAGCGCTTCCGTGGCCATGTCGGTAGCCACGAAACCGGGGGCAACGGTCATCACGGCGATGCCGCGGGAGCCCAGGTACTTGGCGAGAGACTGGCCGAAGGCTGCGATGGCCGCCTTGCTCGCCCCGTAAGCCGGGCTCTGCGGCTCCCCCCGGAACGCTCCCCGGGAGCCCACATTGATGATGCGACCCCCGGGCCCCATGTGCCGCACGGCGCACCAGGTCACGTTGGCGGGGCCCACCAGGTTGACGTCGAGCGTCTCCCGCCACGCTTCCTGCCAGGTCTCGTAGTCGACCTCGTCGATGGGGTGGCTGAAGAAGACCCCGGCATTGTTCACGAGAACGTCGATGGAGCCCAGCTGCGAAGCCGCCTCGTCCACCATGGCGCGCACCTGGGCGGGATCACGCAGGTCGGCACGCACGAGGACGTGGCCCTCGCCGTCGAGCGCCGCGTGCACCTCCTCGGCGGCACCACCCGACTGGGAGTAGTGCACCGCCACCCGGTAGCCCGCCGCACCGAGGGCCTGCGCCACCGCCGCCCCGATGCCCCGTGAAGCTCCCGTGACCAAGGCCGTCCGCGCTGTCGTCATGGCCGGAGCCTATGACGTGACCGCCCGGTGATCGGGCCCGCCAACCCGATCTGGCAGGGTAGTGACATGGCCAACGCAGACGAGCCCGTGCACCTCAACAACCACCATCTGGACACCCTCACCGCGATCTTCAGCCATCCGACCAGCCACAACATCCGCTGGGCCGACGTCATCTCGCTGCTGGAGCACGCGGGGACGGTCGAGGAGCGCCATGACGGGAAGTTCAAGGTGACACTGGGCCCGGAGACAGAGATCTTCGAGCGCCCGCGGCACAAGGACATCGACACCCAAATGGTGGTCGACCTGCGCCGGATGCTGCGCAATGCGGGCTTCGAGCCCCAGTCCCCCGGCAAGGAGGTCTGACATGAAGGACGTCACGGACGCCATCGACCTCGGCGGTCGCACGGCCATCGCCGCGGTGGACTTCCACAGCACGCGGATCTACGCCCTGGACTCGGCCGACCACTCCTCCCCCGAGCACGTGGTGGCCGACGATCCCCGCAAGCGGTTCCACAACGTCTACCACCATCACGGCAACGTCGACGGGACCTATCTCGACGACAGTGACGTCTACTGGCGCACCCTCACCGAGGCACTCGCCCCGGCGTCCGCGGTGATCCTCCTCGGCCATGGCTCCGGCAAGGCCAACGCGAGCCACCATCTGGTGACCTACATGGAGCATCACCGTCGCGACGTGGCCGCCAAGATCCTCGGGGATGTCCGCGCCGACATCGACGACCTGACCGATGAGCAGGTCCTGCGCCTGGGACAGCACATCGCCGGGATAGACCCGCTGCGCGATCACGGCGACAGCCGACGGGGCGAGGCCTAGACCCGGCCGTCCTCCTCCGGGGTCAACCTCCGGCGTAGGAGCTGGGCGCCGGCCCCCGCCACGAGGCAGCCCAGCCCGACGGCCGTCGCCCAGAGCATGCCGAGTCCGCCTCCGATGAGGAGCCCGGCAGGGATCGGGGCGAGCATGGAGCTCAGCGCCCACGTGAGCGACTGGGCGCTGTTGTAACGGCCGCGCAGGTGGTCGGGCGCGATCCCGTTCACGAGGGCGGGGATCGTCGCGCTCCACACCGATTCACCCAGGGCGAAGACGACGCCGAAGGCGATGAGGAGAGCAGCTCCCGCCACGCGGCCCGCGAGCGGCGCGGGGATGATGAGCAGCCAGGCGATCCCCCACAGCAGCGCAGTCACGCCGATCATCCGGACGCGCGAACGTCCGCGCAGCCAGCCAAGGACGAGGATCTGCGCCGCGACGATCGTGAGTGTGTTGGCGAGGAAGACGATGCCGATGAGGCGCTCGGACTCGTCGGCCACGCGGGTGATGTAGATGGAGAGGCCCGCTTCCATGGATCCGTATCCGCAGATGAGCAAGACGAGGGACACGGCGATGAGGCCGAGGAGTCGGCCATCCCGCAGGACTCGACCCCACCCCTCCTGCTCGTCTCCCGGACTGGCGGGCGACGGACCGCCGTGACCGCGCAGCAGGAAGACCGCCACCCAGAGGGTTGCGTAGGTGGCCGCATCGATGAAGTACAGCCACTGGAAGGTCACCGGGCGGGCGATGTCGACGATGAAGGCGGCGACGAGCCCGCCGATCCCGAGGCCGAGATTGAGCAGCATGAAGTTGAGCGCGAACGCCGTGGGTCGCTGGTCCTCGCGGACAAGCCGAGCGGTGAAGGTCATGGCCGGGCCCCAGATGCCAGCACCGCCGAGGGACACCAGGGTGGCCACCGCGAAGGCGCTCGGCGCATTCGTCACGAAGGCCGTGAGGAAGACGCCGATGGCCTCGATGACGACGGCCGTGAGCATGACGGGTCGCGGCCCGAAGCGATCCGTGCAGGTCCCGGCCACGGGGGTGACCACGAGCCCCACCACGGCCATCCACGAGAGCACCAGGGTGGCGGTCAGGATGGGCAGCCCGCGCACCTCTGCGAGGTAGACGACGAGCAGGGACATGGTGAGCCCACTGCCGACGGAATCCAGGAGTCGCCCGACGGCGAGGATGCGAAAAGGGCCGTGCAGGACTCCTCGGACATCCGCCCACGCCGTGGCGGTCGAGCTCATGCGCGAATCGGCTTCTCCGCCAGCCGGCGATTGAGCACAAGCGCGACGACCAGGGAGACGAGGGCGACCACGAGCATCGCGATCCACCCGCCGATGTCGCCGAGTCCGCTGATATTCGGCGGATCATCGGGACACATGCCCAGGCCGCACTCCGGGATGACCGACACCGCGATGATGAGCAGGTCGAGGAAGATGAAAGTCACCACGAACAGGGTCGCGGTCCTCAGAGGTCCGCGCTGGCCCATCACGCCCGTGTCACCCGCCTCCAGGGGCGTCTGCCACAGCAGCAGGACGGCACATCCGGCGGCGCCGATCACGAAGGTGACCAGGGCCCAGGTGTAGAGGTGCCAGCCGAGCACCGAAGGCCCGTATCCGGGGTCGCCCGGGAGGATGTGCAGGAGGATCTGCCGCGTGCTGCCCGCCGCTCCCGCCAGAGCCGCGAGGATGCTCAGCGCATAGTGACGCGCGCGAATGCCCCACAGCAGGTTCATCACCGGACCGACCGCCAGCCCGATCATCCCCGAACGCTGCACGAGGCAGAGCGGACACGGCTGCTCGCCGACGCCGAACTGCAGGTGCAGCGATCCCGCAAGGACACCCAGCAGGCCCAGCAGCGCAACCAGGTTGATGATGCGCGACCAGAAGACCGCGCGGTCCGATGCCATGTGCATCAGAAGCCCAGGGTGAGGTCGCTGGTCATGTGGAACTTGAGCAGGACCAGGGTCCACGCAAGGGTGGCCAGCGTCAGCAAGGGCACCCACCGCCAGCCGCGGAAGATGCCGATGAAGACGACGATCCACAGGACGAACATCGAGAGCATCACGCCGCCACGCTAGGGGCATCCCGGGTCGGGATCAAGGACCGTGGCAACCGCGCCTAGGCTTCGGACATGCTGAAGATCCACCTCGTCGGCCCCCGGACCGGGTCCGTGCTCCAGCGTGCGATCGAGCACGCCCCCTGGGAGCAGGCCGGGTTCACCGTGGGCGATGCGCGGGCAGATATCCATCTCCTCGTGGCGGAGACGCCCGTGAGTTCGGCCGACCAGGAGGACGTACGCCGGCAGGCTCGGGAGGCCGGGGCGCCCCTCGTCCTCGCCGGCCCCTCGCTGCGCATGGTCGACGGCGGCGCGCTCGACGTGACCGGCGCGGGCTCCTCTCCCATCCCACCGCTGCACCCCATGCGGCTGCGCACCACGGTCGACTGGCCACGCGGCGATGTCGAGATCACCGACACGCTCGCCCTCGTCCCCACGACCGGCTCGGCGCTCGTGACGGCGAACGTCGGCCTTGTCGACTACCCGGTGATCAGCGTGCACGCCCCCGGGGACCTCGTGACGGTCGGCGTCGGCAACTCGCCGGACACGTGGGCCAACGCGCACTTCCTCCAGCTGCTCCACCAGGCGCTCCATCAGGCACGCGGTCTGTCCAGGCCGCGGGATGTCGGCGTGGGACTCCTCGGCTTCGGCGCCATCGGTGCCGAGCACGCCGCCAGCATCATGGGGACTCCCGGCCTGCAATTGGCCGCGGCCTGTGACACCAACAGCGCTCGCCTGGACGTGGCCCGCTCGCTCGCACCGGGGATCGATGCCTTCGAGGACCCTGACGACCTCATCGGGGCATCCGGGGTGCAGGCCGTGGTCGTCTCGACACCCCCCAACGCGCACGGCACGTGGGCGCGGCGGGCTCTGGCGGCCGGCCGTCACGTGGTGATCGAGAAGCCGATGGCCCTATCCGCCGCCGAGTGCGATGCGGTGCTCTCCGAGGCATCCGCGAGCGGTCTCACCGCGGTGGTCTATCAGAACCGCCGGTTCGACCCGGACTTCCTTCAGCTCCAGCACCTCGCGTCGTCCGGAAGCCTCGGTGAGCTCTTCCATGTCGAGGCCTTCATCGGCGGATTCGGGCATCCGTGCAACTACTGGCACTCGGAGCGCTCAGTATCGGGAGGAGCGCTCTTCGACTGGGGCTCGCACGTGATCGACCAACTTCTCCAGTTGATGCCCGGGGACATCGAGTACGTGACGGCCGTCAACCACAAGCGCGTCTGGCATGACGTGACGAACGCCGACCACGCCCGCGTAACCCTCATGCTCGAGGGCGGCCGCGAGGCGACCTTCGTCTACTCCGATCTCGCCGCAGCGCTCAAGCCGCGGTGGTACGCCCTCGGCACCCGTGGCGCCGTGGTGGGCGATTGGCGCTACGAGACCGTGGTGACCCGCAATGCGATCGGCACACTCGACGAGGACGTCCTTGCCCCCGCCGATGCCCCGCCCGTGATGCGCTTCGTGGACTCCAACGGGTCGACGACGACGCTGGGCCCACCTCGCTCCGACGCGCACCCTTTCCACGCCGACCTCTCCCTCTGGCTGCGCTACGGAATCCCGATGCGCGTGAGTGGCGCCCAGTCACGGCGCGTGGTGTCGGTGCTCGAGGCGGCCGAGGAATCGGCAAGCCTCGGCGGAGTCCCGGTGAAGCCCGCATGACCCGCGTGCGCTGGGGCCTCCTGGGAGCGGGATGGATCTCGCGTCGGGCGATCGCTCCCGCGCTGCACTCGGCCGATGACGCCGACCTCGTCGCCGTCGCTGCCCGCGATATCGATCGCGCCCGGGCCCTGACGCCCCTGGAGCGCGCCTACGGGTCCTACGCCGAGGTCATCGATGACCCCGATATCGACGCGGTCTACGTCGCGCTCTCCAACGACGGTCACCTCCCGTGGACCGTCGCGGCGCTCGAGGCAGGCAAGGCGGTGCTCTGCGAGAAGCCACTCGGGCGCAATGCCGAGGAGGCCCGCGAGATGCGCGCCGTCGCCGACCGCACCGGCTCCTTGCTCGTTGAGGCCACCTGGAATCTGTGGCACCCCCGCACCCGCAGGGCCTCGGCGCTCCTGCGGTCCGACGCCATCGGGGCCCTCACCGGCATCTCGGCGTCGTTCGTCTTCCACGGCGTGGAGGACGGCAACTACCGTCTGGATCCACTCCTGGGCGGAGGGGCACTCCTCGATGTCGGGTGCTACCCCCTGACGGCCGCCGCGTGGGCGACGCGCGGCTCGCTCACATCGGTCGACGAGGCGGAGTTCCTGCTCAGCGACGATGGCGTCGACCTCACCACAGGGGCCTCCCTCTCCCTCGGGGGCATTCCGGTGCAGGTGCGGGGCTCCTTCCGCGAGCCCCCCGCCCAGACCCTGCTGCTCGAAGGTGAGCTCGGCCAGATCGAGATGACCGGCAATGATGCCTACGTCTCCTGGTTGCAGCCCAGTTCGCTGCGTGTGCTCGACCGTGACGGCGAGCGCGTCGAGCACTTCGCCCCGGTGGATCCCTACCGCCTGATGGTGGAGCACGTGTCCCGCGCCATTCTCGGACAGGATGCCTGGCTGCCGGACCCTCGATGGTCGCTCGTGGTGGCCGAGGCCATGGACGCGATCCTGGCCCGGAAACCCACGGTCTAAAGACCCTGCCCGCCCTGTCTCCCCCCGGCGCACAATGGTCGGGACGAGGAGGCAACCATGACCGGAATCGTGCCCAGCCAGGATCCCGCTGACGTCGCGCGCACCACCCAGACCGACATGCTCGGTGATGCTGCCGACCAGGCCGAGCGACTCACCATGGTGATGGAGGCCGAAGCGCTCCATGCGGCGCTCCGTGGCGGCTCCGGGGAGGGCTCGCTTGACGGCTACGAACGTCCCCTCGAGGACACCGAGGGCCTCCTGGCGATGGAAGGCGCAGAGGATGCAAGCGACGATCCGATGCACGCCGGGGGACTCTCCCCCGCCCCCTGGGTCCCCGCCGAGCAAGCGGCCATGCACGTGATCGACCCTGCCGATCCCGACGATCCGCTCCATGGCCGCTATGTCGACGACCTCGCGAACGACGACGCCGTCATCGATCCCTTCGACCGGGATGGCTCGGAACTCACCGCCGAGGACCAGACGCTCTTGGGCATCGACCCCTACGAGTAGCCGCCACCGGCGGGTGCGAGGCTGTGGCCATGGCCGACAGCCCGGTACTCGTCGACGTGAGCGACGGCGTGGCGACGATCACCCTCAACCGCCCTGACCGGCTCAATGCCATCACGGGCGAGATGGGTCGTGCGTACGCCGATGCCCTGCGCAGCCTTGACGCCGATCCGCGCGTCCGGGTCGCCGTGGTCACCGGCAGCGGTCGCGGATTCTGCTCGGGTGCGGACCTCTCGCTCCTGGCCCAGGGACCGGACGCACTCGAGGCCTTCCTGGGTGACCAGGAAGCGGACGACCTGCCCACCTGCGCCCTGGACGTCTCCCTCCCGGTCGTCATGGCCGTCAACGGCGCCGCGGCTGGACTTGGCTTCGTGATCGCCCTGACCGGCGACGTGTGCTTCGCATCGCCCGACGCCCGCTTCATCTCCGCCTTCTCGAGACTGGGCCTCGTGGCGGAGTACGCCGTGGCCTGGCTCCTCCCGCGCCAGATCGGCTATCAGCGCGCCAGCGAGATCCTCCTGAGCGGACGTGCCGTGGACGCGGAGGAGGCCGTCCGGATCGGCCTGTGCCATGCCATCGCGGATGACCCCCTCGCCGCCGCGCATGCCTGGGCCCGCGATGTCGCCGCGCACTGCTCTCCCGCGTCCCTGGCCACGATCAAGCGCCAGCTCGCGCGCGCCGCGACGGCCGACCGGCCATCGAGCATGGCGGAGAGCCTGGAACTCATGCGCGCGTCGTTCCGTGGCCCCGATCTGGCCGAGGCACTCATGGCGAAGGCCGAGCGTCGTCCCCCGGGATTCGCTCCTCGGCCCTAGTGCAGGACGCCGGCGTGCGCGAGAGCCAGGCGCACCAGGCGCCCCTGCCCGCCGGTCATCTCCGCCTGGAAGCGGGGCGATGCCGCCTCGCGCGGATCGACCCAGGTCAGGTCCAATGCCTCCTGGCTCGGCACGCAATCACCGTCGCACGGCACGATGAAGCACAGCGACACCGCATGCTGACGCGGATCGTGGAATCCGGTGACCTCGGGATCGGGGAAGTACTCGGCCACGGTGAACGGCGACGGGTCCACGGGAAGTCGTGGCAGGGCCATCGACCCCAGGTCCTTCTCGAGATGGCGCAGCAGCGCATCGCGGACTCGCTCGCCGTAGAGGACGCGACCCGACACGATCGCTCGACTGATCGACCCGTCGGGCATGGCGCGCAGGAGAAGCCCCACGCTCGTCACCTGGCCCCACGAGTCGGTGCGCACCGGGACGGCCTCGACGTACACGATGGGGAGGCGCTCGCGTGCCTGCTCGAGCTCGTCCTGGCTCAACCAGGATCCCCGGGTGTCGAGGATGTCGCTCATGACCCTCCTGTCGATGCCGCCGTCCCCTGGCCCGGAGGCCGTCCCCGGCATACTCTCGTGGGATGACGACTGTAGATGCCTCACGTCCGGACGGCACGGCCTACCCCGTGGCCCGCACCGAGGAGGACTGGCGCCGCGACCTGAGCCCGGAGGAGTACCGCGTGCTGCGGGAGGCCGGGACGGAGCCGGCCTGGAGCGGCGACCACGTGGGGACGAAGACGCCGGGCATCTACTCCTGCCGGGCGTGCGGCACGGAGCTCTTCCGGTCCGAATCGAAATTCGACTCGCACTGCGGCTGGCCCTCGTTCTTCACTCCCCTCGCCGGCGATCGCGTCGTGGAGATCGAGGATCGGTCCCACGGGATGGTGCGCACAGAGGTCCGCTGCGCGGCGTGCGGCAGCCATCTCGGCCATGTCTTCGCGGGAGAGGGCTATGGCACGCCCACGGACCTCCGATACTGCATCAATAGCGTCTGCCTCACCCACGAGCCCGAGTCGCCCTCCGGCGTGTGAGACCGGCCGCGCGCCTCTCTCGGCGTACCCTGCTGAGGTGAACCCGGCGCCAGCCTCCTTCGAGGCCGCCCTGCAGAGCCTTCGGACGGTGACGTACCGGCCCGAGATCAGCGTGGAGGAGAGTCCGGCCCCTCAGCGGCTTGCCCCGCACGCGGTCGCACTCACCGCCGAGTTCATCGAGGACGACGAGGAGCTGGCCAGTGGCCGCCTCGTGCTCCTCCATGACCCTGACGGCAACGAGGCCTGGGAGGGCGACTTCCGCGTCGTGTCCTTCGTCAAGGCCGTCCTCGAGCCCGACCTCGCGGCCGATCCCCTGCTCACCGGGGTGGCCTGGACCTGGCTTCAGGAGGCCCTCGACGGGGCCGGGAGCGAGCCTCGGGCGCTGGGTGGGACCGTGACGCGCGTCATGAGCGAATCGTTCGGCACGATCGGTGACCGCGATGTGACGGGCCAGGTGGAGATCCGGGCCTCCTGGACACCCGCCGGGCCGCCCGAGGAGATCGGGTGCGAGGCCATCGCGTGGGCGGCCCTCCTGGCGCAGGCTGCCGGGCTGCTCCCCCTCCCGCAGGGGGTCGCGGTGCTCACACCCGCCTCGCGCAGCCGATGACCGAGCCTCCCGTCGAGAGGCCGCCCGCGGTCGAGCTGCTTCACGGGGTGCCCCCCGTCACCCAGTCCCCCGACGGCCTCGCGCAGGCGATCGCGGCCCTGGCCGGCGGCGAGGGCCCTGTGGCCGTCGACGCCGAGCGCGCATCGGGATTTCGCTTTTCGCAGCGCGCGTACCTCGTGCAGTTCCACCGTCGCGGATCGGGGACGTGGCTGCTTGACCCCATCGCGCTCCCGGATCTGTCGGGCGTGCAGGAGGCACTGCGCGACGCGGAATGGGTGCTGCACGCCGCGTCACAGGACCTCGCCTGCCTGCGCGAGGTCGGCCTCTCGCCGGAGCGGATCTTCGACACCGAGCTGGCGGGCCGGCTGCTCGGCCGGGAACGCGTGGGTCTCGGTCCCCTGGTGGAGGCCGAACTCGGGCTCTACCTCGCGAAGGGCCATGGCGCCGCCGACTGGTCCACCCGCCCGTTGCCCGAAGCCTGGCTCGCGTACGCCGCGTTGGACGTGGAGGTCCTGCTCGACCTTCGCGACCTGCTCGAAGCCGACCTCCATGCCACCGGGAAGGCGTCGTGGGCCGCCGAGGAGTTCGAGGCCGTGCGGCTCGCGCCGCCTCCCGCGCCTCGACAGGATCCCTGGCGTCGTACCTCGGGAATCCATCGTCTCAAGGGCCGACGCGCCCTGGCGATCGTGCAGGCGCTGTGGGAGGCCCGCGACGACATCGCGCGACAGCGCGACATCAGCCCCGGCCGGATCCTGCCGGACGCGACGATCATCGCGGCAGCCACCGTGGCCCCGCGCACGGCCGCGGACCTCGCCGCCGTGCCGGAGTTCACGCGCCCCGGTGCCAAGCGCTACGCGCGCCGATGGTGGCAGGCCATGGAGGCCGCGTGGGCCGTCGCCGAGCGCGACCTGCCGGTCTCCGCGCTGCCCGGCGACGGGCCGCCGCCCCCGAGGGCTTGGGCCGAGCGAGATCCGGAGGCTGCGGCACGCCTTGCTGCGGTCCGCGCGGTGATGAGCGCGTGCGCCGAGGAGGTGACCATGCCCGTCGAGAACCTCGCCTCCCCTGAGGCCCTGCGGCGCATGGCGTGGCGACCGCCGAATCCCGTGGACCTCGACTCCGTCCGCGCCGCGCTCGAGGGCTACGGCGCGCGCCCCTGGCAGGTGGATCTCCTGGCGGAGCGCCTCGTGCCCGCGCTCAGCGCGACGGCGGCGTCCTAGCCCTCCTGCGCCACCCGGGGCTGGTCCTCGGGGAGGAGCGCCGCCACGGCCTCGACGACCTGCCGCGAGACATCCTGGGCGGTGAGTCCCATCTCCTGGAGCACGCGCGCGCGGCTCGCCTGGGCCGGGAACACAGCGGGAGCCCCGAAGGTGCGGACGGGGGTGGTCACGCCCTGGTCTTCGAGCGCCTGTCGCACCGCCGAGCCGATGCCACCGGCGCGCGAGTTGTCCTCGATGGTGACGACGAGGCGCACCTGCTGCGCCAGAGCACCCACGTGCGGATTCACCGGCAGCACCCAGCGGGGATCCACCACGGCCGTGGGGATGCCCTGGTCACCGAGGCGTGCGGCCACTTCCAGAGCCAACGGCGCGAAGGCACCGACGCTCAGCACGAGCACCTCGGCGTGGTCGTCGCGACGCAGGATGTCGAGGCCCTGCTCGCGCTCCAGCGCGGGCACCGGGCTCGGCAGCGCGCCCTTGGGGAAGCGCACCACGCTGGGACCATCGTCGATCGACACCGACTCGCACAGCGCCTCGCGCAAGGTCGCCTCGTCGCGAGGCGCCGCGACGCGGATCCCCGGGACAATGCCCATGATGGACAGGTCCCACAGGCCGTTGTGGCTGGCGCCGTCGTCTCCGGTGACGCCCGCCCGGTCGAGGACGAAGGTGACGCCCGCGCGATGCAGGGCGCAGTCGAGAAGCACCTGGTCGAAGGCCCGGTTGAGGAACGTCGCATACACCGCGACCACGGGATGCATGCCGGCGAAGGCCAGCCCCGCCGCGCTCGCCGCGGCATGCTGCTCCGCGATGCCCACGTCGTAGGTCCTCTCGGGGAACGCGCGAGCGAACCTGTCAAGGCCTGTCGGGCCCAGCATGGCCGCGGTGATGGCCACAATGCGGGGATTCCCTCGGCCCAGCGCCACGAGCTCGTCGGCGAACGCGCCGGTCCACGACGGCCCTCCGGAAGCCACCGGCCTACCGGTGTCGGGATCGATGATGCCGACACCGTGGAAGCGATCGGCCTCGTCGGTCTCCGCCGGGGCATAGCCGCGGCCCTTCTCGGTGATGACGTGGACGATGACGGGAGCACCGAAATCGCGGGCTCTCATGAGCGCGTGCTCGACCTCTTGCACATCGTGACCATCGACGGGGCCGACGTACTTCAGGCCGAGGTCCTCGAAGAGGCCCTGGGGCGCCACGATGTCCTTGAGGCCCTTCTTCATCCCGTGCAGCGCGTCGTACACGGGCTGCCCGAGGACGGGGGTCCGCTGGAGCGTGCGGCGGCCCCACTGCAGGAAGCGCTCATATCCCTGGGTCGTCCGCAGCGTCGACAGGTGGTGCGCCACCCCGCCGATCGTCGGGGAGTAGGACCGCTCGTTGTCATTGACCACGACCACCAGGGGACGATCGGATGCCGCGATGTTGTTGAGCGCCTCCCAGGCCATCCCCCCGGTGAGGCTGCCATCGCCGACGACGGCGACGACATGGCGGCCATCGTCGCCGCCCAGGCAGCCGCTCAGGGCGAAGCCCTTCGCGATGCCATCGGCATACGACAGGGCGGTCGAGGCGTGGGAGTTCTCGATGACGTCGTGAGGGCTCTCTGCTCGGCTCGGATAGCCAGACAGGCCGCCCTCCTGGCGCAGGCCCGAGAAGTCCTCCCGGCGTCCCGTCACCATCTTGTGGACGTAGGACTGGTGGCCGGTGTCCCAGAGGATGACGTCGCGCGGCGAGTCGAAGACGCGATGCAGTGCCAGCGTGAGCTCGACGACGCCGAGATTGGGACCGAGGTGACCGCCCGTGCGGGAGACGCGGTCCACGAGGAAGGCCCGGATCTCCGCGGCCAGAGCCGGCAGGTCCTCCTCCGGCACGCGCCGGAGATCGGCCGGGGAATCGATCCCCTCGAGCAGGCTCACGGCGCCTCCTTCCACCCGGGAAGTGTAGGTGCGATCCGCCCGACTCACAGCCGGGGACGCCACCGCCTGCCCTGGAGAGCCTCCTCGACGAGCGCCACCTCTCGTTGCAGGGACAGCAGGGCGGCCCCTTCCGCCTCGAGGACGGAGAGGAGCTCAGACACGACGTCCGCGGATGCCTCGCCGGTCAGCTCCTGCCGGGCCAGCGAGTACGCCGTCCGCGCGCCCTGCAGTCGCCCGTCCACCTCGTGGCGCGCGAGGAAGGCCAGGACCACGGGGCGCTCGCGGATGAGCGCCTGCTCGCGCCATGAGGCTGGCCCGAGGTCGAGCAGCCATCGGACCGCGGCAGCCTCGAACTCCGGGTGGTCCGGCTCCTCAAGGCCCGCCGGCCAGCCCGGGGGCCTCATGTCAGGCCAGCGACCGCAGCACGTACTGGAGGATGCCGCCGTGCCGGTAGTAGTCGGCCTCGCCAGGAGTGTCGATCCTCACGAGGGCCTCGAACTCCGTGACAGTCCCGTCGGGGCGACGGGCGATCACCGTGACGGTGCGCGGAATGGCTCCGTCATTGAGGGCGGTCACCCCGACGATGTCGAAGGTCTCGAGACCCGTGAGGCCCAGGGACTGCGCACTCTCCCCCTCCGCGAACTGCAGGGGGAGCACGCCCATGCCGATGAGATTGGACCGGTGGATGCGCTCGTAGGACTGGGCGATCACGGCGCGTACGCCGAGCAGCGCGGTGCCCTTGGCCGCCCAGTCGCGTGAGGACCCGGATCCGTATTCGATGCCGGCCAGGATGACCAGCGGCGTCCCCTCCTGCGCATAGGACGTGGCCGCGTCATAGATCGGCACGACCGGTGCCTCGCCCTGGGTGAGGTCGAGCGTGAATCCGCCCTCCACGCCGTCGAGCATGAGGTTGCGCAGCCGGATGTTGGCGAAGGTGCCCCGGATCATCACCTCATGGTTGCCCCGACGCGATCCGTAGGAGTTGAAGTCCTTCGGCTCCACGCCATGGTCCCTCAGGTAGCGGCCCGCGGGACTATCCGCCTTGATCGATCCCGCGGGCGAGATGTGATCAGTGGTGACCGAGTCGCCCAGCACGGCGAGGACCCGGGCACCGGCGATGTCGGTGACAGGCCTTGGCTCCCGCGGCATCCCGTCGAAGTACGGCGGCTTGCGGACGTACGTGGACGAGGGATCCCAGGCGAAGGTCTCGCCCGCGGGTGTCTCCAGCGACTGCCAGCGGGAGTCGCCGTCGAAGACGTTGGCGTAGCGGGCGGCGTACATCTCCTCGTCGATGGCCGAGTTGACGACCGCGTCCACCTCGGCGGCCGTCGGCCAGATATCGCGGAGGTAGACCTCCTGCCCGTCAGGGGTCGCGGCCAGGGGGTCGCGTAACAGGTCGATGTCCATCGTGCCGGCAATCGCATAGGCGACGACCAGGGGCGGCGAGGCCAGGTAGTTCATCTTCACATCGGGGTTGATACGGCCTTCGAAGTTGCGATTGCCCGACAGGACCGACACCGCGGCGAGCCCTGATGAGTTGACCGCCTCGCTCACCTCCGTCGGCAGGGGCCCCGAATTGCCGATGCACGTGGTGCAGCCGTAGCCGACGAGATCGAAGCCGAGCTTGTCGAGGTAGGGGGTGAGGCCGGCCCGGTCGAAGTAGTCGGTCACCACCTTCGAGCCGGGAGCCAGCGTCGTCTTGACCCACGGCTTGCGGGTGAGGCCGAGCTCTGCGGCCTTCTTGGCCACCAGCGCGGCGGCCACCATGACCGAGGGGTTCGACGTGTTGGTGCACGACGTGATGGCGGCGATGACGACGGCTCCATTGTCGAGCACCGCGGACGAGCCATCCGAGAGCCTGATGTCGGCGGGACGAGGCCCGTCGGCGTAGGCGGGCAGCACCGCCTGGAACTCCTCGCGGGCACGCGCGAGGTCCACCCTGTCCTGGGGGCGCTTGGGGCCCGCGATCGAGGGGACCACCTGGCTCAGGTCGAGCTCCAGGTGCTCGCTATAGCGCGCCCGGCGCTGCGGATCCAGCCACAGGCCCTGCGCCTGCGCGTAGGAGCGCACGAGCTCGACCTGCTCCGCCGACCTGCCCGTGAGCCTCAGGTAGTCGACGGTCTTCTCGTCGATGGGGAAGATCGCCACAGTCGAGCCATACTCGGGGCTCATGTTGCCGAT
>JBPCSL010000185.1:0-4086 GCA_051007175.1 Candidatus Nanopelagicales bacterium | reverse complement strand
GGCCTTCGCCAACGCACGCCTGGGCAAGACGGTCTACGAGTTCCACGACGTCACTGTCGCCGTGGGCGGTCGCGATCTCGTCGACCACCTCACCTGGAACGTCGGCCCAGGACAGCGAATCGGGATCCTCGGATCCAACGGCACCGGCAAAACGACGCTCATCCGCACGATGCTGGGGGAAATTTCTCCCGGCGCCGGATCCGTCACGACGGGCGTCACGGTGAAGCCGGCCTACCTGTCCCAGCACCTCGAGGAGCTCGACCCAACCTGGCGCGTGCTCGAGGCGGTGGAGAGGGTCGCGGCCCGCGTGGAGCTCGGCAAGGACCGCGAGCTCACGGCGAGCCAGCTCTGCGAGCGCCTCGGCTTCGGCGCCGATGGGCAGTGGACGCCCGTGGGCGATCTCTCCGGCGGGGAGCGACGGCGGCTGCAGCTCACGCGCCTGCTCATGAGCGGGCCCAATGTGCTGGTGCTCGACGAGCCGACCAATGACTTCGATGTCGAGACGCTCTCCGCCCTGGAGGACCTGCTCGTCGGTTTCGCAGGCACGCTCATCGTGATCTCCCACGACCGCTACTTCCTCGAGCGCGTCTGCGACGACTTCTACGCGCTGCTTGGCAATGGCGATCTCGTTCATCTCACCGGGGGAGTGGACGAGTACCTGGAACGGGTGCGCGTGAGGTCGACCAAGGCCCCGAGCGCAGGCTCCACGCCATCGAATGACGTGACCCCGGGAGCCGCACGCAAGCAGGCGAAGGCCGACCAGCGCGCGCTGGCCAAGGAGATGGCGCGCGTCGAGCGAGCGATCGCCAAGCTCGAGGACGCCCAGCGGGTGCATCACGAGCAGATGGCCGAGGCAGCCACCGACCACGCGCGCCTGGCCGATCTCAACCGCGAGCTCCTCGACTCCGAACGACGCAAGTCCGAGCTCGAGGACGAGTGGATGCAGTTGGCCGCCGACCTCGATGCCTAGATGGCGCAGGGCACGCAGAGCGTCGCCCAGGGGTGGATCTCCAGTCTCCCCTCGGGGATCTCGGCGCCGCAGGAGTCGCATAGCCCGTAGGTGCCCTCGTCGACCTTGGCCAGCGCGCGCTCAACCTCCTCGGCCTGCTGCAGCATCTGCTCGTGGGCGGCCACCTGAGTCAGGCGCTCGACGGCGATGCTCGTGCCGTCGCCAACGCGCTTGCCGAAGGAGATGCCCCCGGTGGCGTCGGGGGGCGCGGTGAGCCCGGCCGAGCGCTCCTGGAGATCGCGCTGCTTGGCCAGCAGCACCTCGCGCACGTCCTCAGTCACGGCACCAGTCTGCCGCGGACGCCGCGGGAGGGTGGAGCACGGTCCCAACGTCAGCCGCGGCTCACCCTCATCGGGTCGTCGAGGGCGATGGTGACGGGCTGCATGGTCGCCGGGCCGGGAGCGGTGTAGCGCACGCCGGGAGTGGGCGTCTGCCCTGGGCCACCCGGGTTGTAGAAGGCTGCGTAGTCGCCATCGAGGGCCGGTATCTCAAGGTCGGTGATGCTGCGAACAGCAGCCTCGTCGCCGGCCAGGATGATGTCCAGGTAGTTGTCCCGGTCGTCGGCGTAGCAGTCGTCGTAGGTCACTCCGGTATCCGAGCTCTCCGGCTGACCGAGATCCGAGATGCCCACGATGCGGAGAGTCCCGCCCTTGACGGCGACGTCCTGGCCCACGGTGTCGATGACGATGTCCTCGCCGTCCGGCCCGGTCGCGTGGAGGCGGAAGAAGGTGGTGAAGTCGGTGGGCAGGACGCCGCGCACGCCGTCGGGGGAGAAGCCGCCGGAGGTGAGCATGCGAAGGCGGAAGTCGCCGTCGTCACCGAAGAGGGTCTTCTCGTCGTTGGGCATGGAGGATCCGCCGAACGTCCCCACGGGCCCCTCGCCCTGGGGTGTGCCGTCGATCCGGTTGAGCTTGGCCCCGACGAGGGTCGGTCCGGACAGGTAGGGGGTGCTGTCTTTCTCGAAGGACAGTCCGGTTGCGGGCACGTCGCCGTCAGGGCCCGCGAGCATGAGGTCGGTGCCGTCGCGAGCAGGCACGATGTCGAGGCGCACCGGGTAGCGGGCATCCGGCTCGCCGGGCAGGCCGCGATTGCCGAGCTCGTCGAACATGACGACGGTGTTGCGCTCATTGAGCTCGAAGTTCGGCATCATGGTGGCGACGGTGACGTCGACCACCTCCCCCGTGTTGAGGGTGAACCGGAACTGGGACGGGCGCAGCGTGTCGGTCCGGATGGGCCAGCTGAAGACGACCGGCAGGCCATCGACGTACTCGATGGAGGCGCCATCCTCGTAGAGGGCGGACATCCGGACTCCGCTTGCCGTGGCCAGGCTGCTCTGGTCCCCGTCCGTGGGCCCGCCGTCATTGGCGCACTGCAGCACCGAGTCCCAGGCTCCGCCCGCGTCCACTGTCGTCTGCTCGTCGTTGGCCGGCGTGCTGATGATGCCGTCGAAGCCAAGCCCGGCGGAGAGGATTTTCGGCTCGGTATCCCAGTAGTCGGCATCCACGAGCCTGCCGTCGTACATCTGGTCCCGGCTGCTCTCGACGGACGATCGAATGAGCAGGATCACGGCGACGCCGGCGACCAGCAGCACGCCGAGGACGCACAGCACGATGATGATGACCTTGCGCCGGGTGCTCATGTCGCGCAATCTACCCGCCGCCGCGGAGTGTCACTCCCCGTTGATCTCCTCGAGGCTGCGACCCTTCGTGCGCGAGGTGAAGAGGACGATGAACGCCGCGACGAAGCCGGTAACGCCCATGATGCCGAACGCCATGGCGAGAGTCGGGCCGATGAGGATGTACGGAGCGATGGCGCCGCCCAGGTGGCCGATGCCGTCGGTCCACGCCATGCCCCACGGCCGGTCCTTCGAGGAGAAGTGCTCGGCGGTGAAGGCATAGAAGACGGGGATCACGATGCCGATGGTGAGTGCCGCGACGAAGCCCAGGACCATGACGGCGGTCGAGGTGCCCCAGCCGCCGACGCCGAAGAGGGCGATGCCCCAGACGACGAGTGCGCCGATGAGGAGCCACTTGCGCTCGACCCGGTCGGAGACGAAGTACGCGATGCCGGCACCCACCACGAGGCCGGCATTGGCGACGGCGAGGAAGGTGAGGGACGAGGCGACGGCGAAGCCGCTCTCGGTGAGAATCGTCGGGGCGAGGGTGAGCCACCCGAAGTTGCCGATGTAGTACATGAACCAGGCCACGGTGAAGACCGCAATCGCGATGGCAGTCGCGCTCCGCCCGCTGACCGATGAGGTGCTCGTCTGCTCGGGGACCGGGGGCAGCGTGATGCCGCGGGCCTTCACCCGGGCCTCGGCCTCGTCGACGAGCTGGCCGAGCTGCTTCTCGTCGCCGCGCTCGGCAAGTTGGCGGGGCGATGGCGGGATGTGGCGGCGGGTCGCGACGACGACGATCGCGCCCAGCGCCCCGAAGGAGAAGAGCAGGCGCCAGCCCCAGGTCCACTCGGTGGTGAGCAGGAGCGCCAGGAACGGCGCGAGGGCCGTGCCGGTGAAGCCGCACACCGTGGTGATCCCGGTGATGCGTCCGCGGGCGCGCTCGGGCGAGATCTCCGCGATGTAGGTGACCACCGCCCCGATGTCGGCGCCGGTGCCGAAGCCGGCGATGAAGCGCGCGAAGCACAGGAAGGCCAGGTTGGGCGAGAAGACGCTGAGGACCATGCCGGCGCTAAAGATCCACAGCGCCGACTGCAGCGCGAGGGTCCGCGACTTGCGGCTGGAGACGTAGGCGCCGGCGAAGTTGCCGAAGACGAGGCCGACGAGGCCGGCGGTGACGGCGTACCCGCCCTGGGTCGCGGTCGTCCCGAAGTCGGCGTTGATGGAGGGCAGCGCCGCCCCGATGACCACGATGTCGAAGAAGGCGAAGAAGAAGGACCCACCGAGGTTGACGAGGAGGAGTCGGTGCCAGGGCCAGACCGGGAGTCGGTCGAGCCGGGCGAGGTCTTGGGCGACGGTGGCCTGCACCCGCGCGAGGCTACTCGCATCGCACCCGCGCCCGCCGCTACTCCGACGACTACGGTGAGGGGATGTCGGCCCGCTCATCAGATGCCCCGATCGA
>JBPCSL010000184.1:0-28932 GCA_051007175.1 Candidatus Nanopelagicales bacterium | reverse complement strand
TTGAAGAGGACCGGCTCGTCCGGGATGGCCATCTTGGACTCGGCGGCATGGTCGGCGTAGTTGAGGCCCGCGCACACGATGTTGCCGGGCCGGGCGATCGGCGCACCGAGCCGGGCGTCCACGGGCAGCGTGGGAAGCGCCTGGATCTCACCGGCGTCCCACCGCGCCTGGAGATCGGCGATGCCGCCGCGCGCGAAGAATGCGGAGTCGAAGTCGGGGGTGAGGGAGGAGACGTCGTGCCTCTCCCCTGTCGGTGCGAGAACGGCCGGCACCTCGGCACCTGCTGCGCCAACACGAATGAGCCTCACGAGCTGTCCTTCCTTCGTTGAGTGGCGGGTTGTGCCACGCCACACGCCTTTGAGCGGCGGCACAACCCGCCACTCAACGACCTCGACGACCTAGTCGCAGACGGCGCCGCGGGAGGCCGAGCCGACGAGCCGCGCGTACTTGGCGAGCACGCCGCGGTCATAGCGCGGGGGCAGCGGGCGGAAGGTCGCGCGCCGACGAGCTAGCTCCTCCTCGTCGACGAGCAGGTCGAGGGTGCGCGCCGTGATGTCGATGCGCACCCGGTCGCCCTCCTGCATGAGCCCGATGGGGCCACCGTCGACCGCCTCCGGCGAGACGTGGCCGACGCAGAGGCCGGTGGTGCCACCGGAGAAGCGGCCATCGGTGATGAGGAGGACGTCCTTGCCGAGCCCCGCACCCTTGATGGCGCCGGTGATCATGAGCATCTCGCGCATGCCCGGGCCGCCCTTGGGCCCCTCGTAGCGAATGATGATGACGTCACCGGCCTGGATCGTGCCGTCCTCGAGTGCGGCCATCGCCGCCTGCTCGCGCTCGAAGACGCGCGCCACTCCCTCGAAGCTCTCCACGGGGACGCCGGCGTTCTTCACGACCGCACCATCGGGCGCGAGTGACCCCGAGAGGATCGTGATGCCACCGGTGGGGGCCAGCGCATCGCTCGAGGCCCGCAGGATGACGCCGTCGGGATCGGGGGGATCGATCTCCACGAGGTTCTCCGCCACGGTCTTGCCGGTCACGGTCAGGCAGTCGCCATGCAGCAGGCCCGCGTCGAGCAGGGCGCGCATGACGACCGGGATGCCGCCGACGCGATCGACATCGCTCATCACGTAGCGGCCGAAGGGCTTGAGGTCGGCGAGCAGCGGCACCCGCGACCCGACGCGATGGAAGTCCTCCATCTCCAGGGGCACACCGCACTCGTGGGCGATCGCGAGGAGGTGCAGGACGGCGTTCGTCGAACCGCCGAGGGCCATCACGACGGTGATGGCGTTCTCGAGGGAGGGGCGCGTGATGATGTCGCGCGCGGTGATGCCCTGGCGGATGAGCTCGACGACGGCCTCGCCCGAACGACGGGCGTAGCCATCGCGACGACGGTCCACGGCCGGCGGCGCCGCAGAGCCCGGCAGGGACATGCCCATGGCCTCGATCGCGCTCGCCATGGTGTTGGCGGTGTACATGCCGCCGCAGGCGCCCTCGCCCGGGCAGATCGCGCGCTCGATCGTGTCGACGTCCTCGCGCGACATGAGGCCGCGCGCGCAGGCGCCGACGGCCTCGAAGGCATCGATGATCGTGACTTCCTTCTCGGTGCCGTCCGACAGTTTGGCGTGGCCCGGCAGGATCGAGCCGGCGTAGACGAAGACGCTGGCGACGTCGAGGCGCGCCGAGGCCATGATCATGCCGGGGAGGCTCTTGTCGCAGCCGGCGAAGGTGACCATGCCGTCGAGTCGCTCGGCCTGCATCACCGCCTCGACCGAGTCGGCGATGATCTCGCGGCTCACCAGGGAGAAGTGCATCCCCTCATGCCCCATGGAGATGCCGTCCGACACCGAGATGGTGCCGAACTGCAGGGGGAAGCCACCGGCGGCGTGGACGCCCTCCTTGGCGGCCCGGGCCAGCCGGTCCAGGGACAGGTTGCAGGGCGTGATCTCGTTCCAGGAGGACGCGATGCCGATCTGGGGCTTGGCGAAGTCCTCGTCTCCCATGCCGACCGCGCGGAGCATCCCACGGGCGGCGGCGCGCTCGAGTCCATCGGTGACCTCACGGCTGCGGGGCTTCATGTCTGGGGCCATGGGTCGAGCCTAGGACACGATGACGTGGTGCAGCGGGGCACCCGACTCCCACCGGGCGACCTGGTCGCGCACCAGGCGGCCGATGCGCGGCAGGAACGCCGTGGTGTTGCCGCCGACATGCGGAGAGATGAGGACGTCCGGCGACTGCCACAGGGGATGGTCCTCCGGCAGCGGCTCAGGATCGGTGACGTCGAGGGCGAAGCGCAGCCTCCCCGCCTCGGCCAGGATCGCCGCGGTGTCGGCGATGCCGCCGCGCGCGACGTTGACGAGCAGCGCTCCGTCCGGCATGCGGGCGAGGAATTCCGCGTCGACCATCCCGCGCGTCACCTCGTCGAGGGGAATCGCGATGACCACGACGTCAGCCTCGGGCAGCAGGGCCGGAAGCGCCTCCACGGGAAGGACGCCCTCGCGCGGGGTGCGGGCCACCATGATGACCTCGCACTCGAAGGGTGCCAGCCGTGCCGCCAGGGCGCGACCTATGCCCCCCGCCCCCACGACCACCACGCGCTTGTCGGCGAGGGCGTCGAACCTGTCGTGCAGGAAGGCGCCCTGGGGCATGGCCCGCGCCATGCCGTCGATATTGCGCAGGCGAGCGAGGATGAGGGCCATCGCAAGCTCCGCGGTGCTCGTGTCATGCACGCCCGTGGCATTGCACAGGGTGACGCCATCGGGCACGTGCGCGAGCGCATGCTCATAGCCGGCCGTCGGCAGCTGGCACACCTCGAGGTGCGGCAGCTGCGCCATCACCTCGAAGGCCCACTCCTCGGCCATGTACGACGGGACGTAGAAGCGCGCCTCCCGGATGGTTGTGACGTCACCGCCATCCCAGATCACGACATCGTCCCGGCCGACCGCGGCCGCGATCTCGCCGGGCAGGACGATCATGCGTCGGAGACGCCCAGTCGCTCCAGCAGCAGCGCGCGCACCTTGGCAGCATCCGCCTGACCACGCGTGGACTTCATCACCGCGCCGACGATGGCCCCAGCGGCCTGCACCTTGCCGGAGCGGATCTTGTCGGCCACGTCGGGCTGCGCTGACAGCGCCTCGTCGATGGCGGCCAGGAGCGCCCCGTCGTCGGAGACGACGGCCAGGCCGCGGGAGGCCACGACCTCGTCGGGGGAGCCCTCGCCCGCAAGCACGCCCTCGAAGACCTGCCGCGCGAGCTTGTCATTGAGCGCGCCCGAGGCGATGAGCACCTCGACGCGCATGATGTCGGCCGGCGTCACCGCAAGCGCGGCCGGGTCTACCCCGCGCTCGTTGGCCACGCGGGTGAGCTCGCCGGCCCACCACTTGCGCGCCGCGTCGGGTGACACGCCCGCCGACACGGACTCCTCGACGAGGTCGAGCACGCCGGCATTGACCAGGGTCGCCATCTCGAAGTCGCCGATCCCCCAGGCGTCCGCGAGGCGGGCGCGCCGCACCGAAGGCTGCTCCGGGAGGGTTGCCCGCAGCTCATCGACCCATTCGCGCGACGGCGCGATGGGCACGAGGTCGGGCTCGGGGAAGTAGCGGTAGTCCTCGGCATGCTCCTTGGAGCGTCCCGGCGTGGTGACGCCGGTGTCCTCGTGGAAGTGCCGTGTCTCCTGCACCACCCGGCCGCCATCGGACAGCACGCCGGCCTGGCGCTCGATCTCCGAGCGGACCGCGCGCTCCACCGAGCGCAGGGAGTTGACGTTCTTGGTCTCCGACCGGGTGCCCCACGGCTCTCCCGGCAGGTTGAGGGAGACGTTGGCATCGCAGCGCAGCGACCCCTCCTCCATCTTCACGTCGGAGACGCCAAGCCCGCGCATGATGTCGCGCAGTTCGGTGACGTACGCGCGGGCGACGAGCGGGGCGAGTGCTCCCGTGCCGACCACAGGCTTGGTGACGATCTCCACGAGCGGGATGCCCGCGCGGTTGTAATCGACCAGCGAGTAGTCGGCTCCGTGAATGCGTCCTGTGGCACCGCCCGCATGGGTGAGTTTGCCGGTGTCCTCCTCCATGTGGACACGCTCGATGTCGACGCGGAACACCTGCGGCCCGTCATCGGTCTGCACGGTGACATCGAGGTGGCCCTCGACGCAGATCGGCTCGTCGTACTGGCTGATCTGGTAGTCCTTCGGCATATCGGGGTAGAAGTAGTTCTTGCGGGCCATGCGGCACCACTCGACGATGTCGCAGTTGAGCGCGAGCCCGATGCGGATGATGGATTCGATGGCCTTGGCATTGGCCACGGGCAGGGAGCCGGGCATGCCCAGGCAGACCGGGCACACCTGGGAGTTGGGCTCCGCGCCGAAGTCGGTCGGGCAGCCGCAGAACATCTTCGTCGCGGTGCCGAGCTCGACATGGACCTCAAGGCCAATGACCGGCTCGAAGTCCGTCACCGCCTGGTCGAAGGGAATGGGCGTCGTCATAGTGCCGGCGCCTCCTCGATGAGCAGGTGGCCCCAGCGATCGCGCAGGGCCGCCTCGAGCGCGCCGCCGACCAGGTAGAGGCGGTCGTCGGCCATGGGCGGCGCCATCACCTGCAGGCCGACCGGCAATCCGTCCTCCGGAGCGAGGCCGACCGGGAGCGACATGGCGCAATTGCCGGCGAGGTTGACGGGGATGGTGGCGATGTCATTGAGGTACATGGCCAAGGGGTCGTCGACCTTCTCGCCGATCCGGAACGCCGTGGTGGGCGCGGTCGGCGAGATGAGCACGTCGACCTTGTCGAAGGCCTGGGCGAAGTCGCGCTGGATGAGGGTGCGGACCTTCTGCGCCTGGCCGTAGTAGGCGTCGTAGTAGCCGCTCGACAGCGCATAAGTGCCGAGGATGATGCGGCGCTTCACCTCGGCGCCGAATCCGGACTCGCGTGTGAGGGCCATGACCTCCTCCACCGAGTGCGTCCCGTCGTCTCCGACGCGGAGCCCGTAGCGCATGCCGTCGAAGCGCGCGAGGTTGGAGGAGCACTCGCTCGGAAGGATGAGGTAGTAGGCGCCGAGCGCGTAGTCGAAGTGGGGGCACGACACCTCGACCACCTCGGCACCCAGGTGCTCGAGGACCTTCACGGCCTCGGCGAAACGCTGCTCGACCCCCGCCTGGTAGCCCTCGCCGGAGAGTTCCTTCACGAGTCCGATGCGCATGCCGCGCACATCGGCCCGCCGTGCGGCTTCGACCACGTCGGGCACGGGCGCGTCGATCGATGTCGAGTCGCGGGGATCGTGGCCTCCAATCACCGACTGCAGGAGCGCGGCATCCATCACCGTGCGGGTGCAGGGCCCGGCCTGGTCGAGGCTTGATGCCAGGGCGACGAGCCCGAAGCGGGAGACGCCGCCGTAGGTCGGCTTGACGCCGACGGTGCCGGTGACGGCGGCCGGCTGGCGGATCGAACCGCCGGTGTCGGTGCCGATGGCGAGAGGCGACTCGAAGGACGCCACCGCCGCGGCCGAGCCACCGCCGGAGCCGCCCGGGATGCGCTCGAGGTCCCAGGGATTGTGCGTGGGCCCGTAGGCGGAGTGCTCCGTCGAGGAGCCCATGGCGAACTCGTCCATGTTGGTCTTGCCGAGGATGACGACACCACCCGCGCGGAGGCGCTCGACGACCGTGGCGTCATAGGGAGGGCGCCAGCCCTCGAGGATCCGAGACCCGCAGGTCGTCGGGATGCCCTTCATGGCGAGCACGTCCTTCAGCGCGAGGGGTACGCCGGCCAGCGGGCCCAGCGCCTCTCCCCGGGCGCGCGCGGCATCGACGGCATCGGCCGCGGCCAGCGCGCCGTCGGCATCGACGTATAGGAAGGCGTGCACGCGGTCGTCGACTGCGGCGATGCGATCCAGGTGGGCCTGGGCGACCTCGCGCGCGGACACCTCGCCCTCGGCGATGGCCTCGGCCAGCACGGCCGCCGACTGCCGGATCAGGTCGGCCTCGATCGCGCCCACCCCTACTCCTCGTCCAGGATGCGCGGGACGCGGAAGCGCCCGTCCTCGGCCGCCGGGGCCGCCGCCAGTGCCTCGGCCGCGGTCAGGCCCGGGCGGACCTCGTCAGCGCGGAAGACATTGACGAGCGGCAGGGGGTGGGAGGTCGGCGGGATGTCATCCGCGGCCACCTCGGACACGCGCGCGACCGACTGGAGGATGACATCGAGCTGCTCGGCGTAGTGGTCGAGCTCCTCCTCGTCGAGGGCGAGGCGCGCGAGGCGCGCCAGGTGCGCGACCTCCGCGCGGGTGATCGAGGACATGGGAGCAGTCTAGGGATCGCTCGATGAGTGCTCGTGCCTAGCCCAGAGCCGCAGCCGGACCATCGGCAAGCAGGACGGCGAAGCGCTCGGCCGGGATGATCGGCACGCCGAGGTCGGCCGCCTTGGCGGCCTTGCTGCCCGAGCCCTCGCCGACCACGACGTAGTCCGTCTTCTTCGACACTGACCCGGCCGCCTTCGCCCCCAGATCGGTGAGCGCCTGCGTCGCCTCGTCGCGGGAGTAGCCGGGCACGGAGCCGGTGACCACGATGGTGAGCCCGGCCAGGGGCTGCGGGCCGGACTCGGCCTGCTCATCGGCCATCCGCACTCCCGCGGCCTTCCACTTGTCGACGACCTCGCGGTGCCAGTCCTCGGCGAACCACTCCTGGAGGCCCTCGGCGATCACGCCGCCCACCCCGTCGACCTCGGCGAGCTGCTCCGGAGTCGCCTCCGCGATGGCATCGATCGTGCCGAACGCCCGGGCGAGCGCCTGCGCTGCCGTCGGGCCGACGTGGCGGATCGACAGCGCGACGAGCGCCCGCCATAGCGGCCGCTGCTTGGCCGCCTCGATCTGGGCCAGCATCCCCTTGGCGTTCTCGGTGAGCTGCGGGCCAGTCTCGCCCTTGCCCGGCTCGCGCGTGAAGAAGGGGCACCCGAGGAGCTGCTCGCCCGTGAGGGCGAAGATGTCGCCCTCGTCGTCGACGACCCCGCACTCCAGCAGCGCGGTGGCCGCCTTGTAGCCGAGGCCCTCGATGTCCATGGCCCCGCGGGATGCCACATGGAACACCCGCTCCCTCAGCTGCGCCGGGCACGACCGGGTGTTCGGACAGCGGATGTCGACATCGCCCTCCTTCTCCGGACCGAGCAGGGTGCTGCACTCGGGGCAGTGGGTCGGCATGACGAACGCGCGCTCGGATCCGTCGCGATCCTCGATGACAGGTCCGAGGATCTCGGGGATGACGTCGCCCGCCTTGCGCAGGAAGATCATGTCGCCGATGAGGACGCCCTTGCGCTGGACCTCGTCGGCGTTGTGCAGGGTGGCCATGGCCACCGTCGACCCGGCCACCTTGGCCGGCTCCATCACGCCGAAGGGCGTCACGCGCCCCGTGCGGCCGACATTGACCTGGATGTCCAGCAGCCGCGTGCGCACAACCTCCGGCGGGTACTTGTAGGCGATGGCCCAGCGGGGGGCGCGCGACGTGGCGCCCAGGCGATTCTGCAGCGCCAGGTCGTCCACCTTGAGGACGACGCCGTCGATCTCGTGCTCGACATCGTGGCGATGCTCGCCGTAGTGCGCGATGTAGTCCTCGGCGCCTGGGAGATCGGACACGACGCGGACGCGGTCGCTCGTCGGCAGGCCGAGGCCGGCCAGCACCTCATACGCACCGCTCTGGCTGTCGAAGGCGACGCCCTCATGCGCGCCGATGCCGTGCACGACCAGGCGCAGCGCCTCGAGCCTCGACGTGGCGAGCCCGAGCTCACTGCGGAGTCGGTCGATGCGCGCCGACTCGCGATCGGAGCCGCGCGACTTCGCCTCGACCTCGGCGAGCTCCTGCTGGCGCTTGTCGACGCGCTGGCGCAGGGTGCCGGCCGCGGCATTGCGCGGATTGGCGAAGGGCGAGTGCCCCGCCTCGAGCTGCTCGGCGTTGATCCGCTCGAACTCCGCGACCGGGAAGTAGATCTCGCCGCGCACCTCGAGCAGCTCCGGCGGCTTCTTGCCCGAGAGCGCTTCCGGGATCGCGGGGATGAAGGACGCGTTGTAGGTGACGTCCTCCCCCACGCGCCCGTCGCCGCGGGTCGCCACCGAGCGCAGCCGGCCCCGCTCGTAGACCAGGTCGACGGCGAGCCCGTCCACCTTGAGCTCGCACAGCAGCGACGGCACCTGGTCGATGGCACGATCGATGCGGTCGGACCACGCCGTCACCTCGTCGAGGGAGAAGGCGTTGTCGAGGCTGTACATGCGCTCGAGATGCTCGACGGGCTCGAACATCTCCGAGCGCGATCCCCCGACCGACTGGGTGGGCGACTCCCCCGACGCGAGCTCGGGGTACTGCGCCTCGAGATCGACGAGCTCGCGATACAGCGCGTCGTACTCCTCGTCGGAGATCGTCGGCGCGTCCTTCTCGTAGTAGCGCTCGCGCGCCTCGTTGATCGCATCGACGAGCTCGGTCCAGCGCGCCTGCGCGGCTGCCGTCGGGGTGCTCACGACGGCTCCTGGGGCACGTCGGAATCCTCTCGCATGAGGCGGCCGGCTTCTCGCAGGGCGGCGTACGCCGTGCGCGCCCACTGCGGGTCCGCACCGGCGAGGCCGCACTGCGGCGTGAGAGCCACCCGGGCGTTGGCCACCTCGGCCGGGAAGCCCCAGCGCGAGTACTGGTCGAGGGCGTGCCGTGCTGCCCGCTCCGCGAGCTCGCCCGCACCGCGAGTGGCGACCGGCAGGCTGGGCACGAGCCCCAGGAGCACGGTCGCACCCGCATCGACGGCCACGCCCAGGGGCTCCTCCTGAGACCCGTCGAGCACGGCGAGGTCCACGGACACCATGTCCGCTCCGGCGCGGCACAGGAGCGCGATCGGCGCCCGGGCGTCGCAGCAGTGCACGCCGGGCAGCGCACCCGCGGCGCGCGCCGCCTCGAGGACGGTGCCCAGGCGCGCCTGGGCGGTCTGCTCGTCGATCGAGCGGTACGTCGCGAGGCCACTCGCAGTGCCGACGCCACCCGCGAGGACCGTCGGCAGGGAAGGCTCGTCGAGCTGCAGGACGATCTCGGCGCCGGGCAGGCGTCGACGCACCTCCGCGACGTGAGAGGCACTGGCCTCCGCGAGTGCCTCGGCGATGTCGCGGCAGGCCCCGGGATCGCGCACCGCCCTCTCGCCATTGCGCATCTCGATACCGGCGGCGAGAGTCCAGGGCCCCGCGAGCTGGCATTTGAGCGGGCCGATCCGACCGTGGAGCGCCTCCTCGATGCCGTCGAGGTCCTGGGCCAGCCACGACTCCGCTCGCGTCATGACACGACCCGGGGCATCGGCGAACCGCCAGCCCGCGGGCGTCGTCTCGACGGCAAGGTCCGGGGCCACGCGCGCGAGCAGGGCGGCCGTGCGCCCGATCATGTCCGCTCCCGGGCCGCGTGCTGGCAACTCGGGCACGTGGGGGAAGTCGGGGAGCTCACCCGCGATGGTGAGTGACCACTCATGCGACTCGGTGCCCGGCAGCGAGCCGATGCCGGTGGCCGAGGCGGGGGCGATCATGGGCGGGTGCTGCTGATTGTGGCCGAGCCGACGACGCGCGTGCCGTCGTAGGCCACCAGGGCCTGCCCCGCCGCCACTCCGCGGAAGGGCTCCTCGAGATCCGCTGTCACGAGGCCCCCATCGACGCTGAGACGTCCGCGGACGCGATCGCCGTGTGCGCGCACCTGAAGGTCGACGATCGCACCCGCGTCTGGCACCGGACCGCACCAACGCGGCTCACGAGCCTCGATACGGCGTACCGACAGCAGGGACTCAGGCCCGATTACGACACGCGTCGGCTCGAGGGCCACGACGTAGCGCGGGCTGCCGTCGGCCGACGGACGGTCGAGGTGCAGTCCTCGGCGCTGCCCAATCGTGAGGGCGTACGGCGCGTCATGCACGCCGACGACCGCTCCTGTCGTCGCGTCCACCATCTCGGCCGTGCGATCCCCGAGCCGCTCGCCGAGGAAGGCCGCGGTGTCGCCGTCGGGCACGAAGCAGATGTCATGGCTGTCGGGCTTGTCGGCCACGAGCAGCCCCCGGGCGGCCGCCTCGGCGCGGACCTCCGGCTTGCGGGAGTCGCCCAGGGGAAACATCGCGCCCGCAAGCTGGTCCGGCTCGAGGACGGCCAGCACATAGGACTGGTCCTTCTCCACGTCATGGGCGCGATGCAGCTCGCGCCCCTGTGGCGCGTCGACGATACGCGCGTAGTGGCCCGTGCAGACGGCATCGAAGCCCAGGGCCCGGGCGCGGTCGAGGACGGCGGCGAACTTGATCGACTCATTGCACCGCAGGCAGGGGTTGGGCGTGTGCCCCCGTGAGTACTCCTCGACGAAGTCGGTGATGACGGCGGCCTCGAAGGCGTCGGCGAGATCCCACACGTAGTAGGGGATGCCGAGCACGTCGGCGACGCGGCGCGCATCGCGGGCATCCTCCGGCGAGCAGCAGCCGCGCGAGCCCGACCGGCCGCTCACGCGCGCGAGGGCGAGATGCACCCCGACGACCTCATGCCCGGCATCGACGGCCCGCGCCGCCGCGACAGCGGAGTCGACCCCACCCGACAGCGCGGCGATGACGCGCATGTCAGGCCCCGGGCCGGATGCGCGGCGTGCCCGCGCGCGATGCGCGCTCCACGGCCGCCGGGAGGACCTCGAGCACGCGGTCGACGTCGGCTGACGTCGACGTCCGGCCAAAGGAGAAGCGCAACGACCCGCGGGCGACCGCCGGCTCAGCACCCATGGCGATGAGCACGTGCGAGGGCTCCGGCACCCCGGACGTGCAGGCCGAACCCGTCGAGCACTCGACGCCCGCGGCGTCGAGCAGCATGAGGAGCGCATCCCCCTCGCATCCCGGGAAGGACATGTGCACGTTGCCGGGCAGCCGATCGGCACGGTCACCATTGAGGGACGCACCAGGGACAGTCGCGAGAATCCCCTGCGTCAGGGCGTCGGAGAGCGCGCGCAGGCGCAGCGCCGACTCCTCCTGGGACGCGACCGCGTGGCGCACCGCGACCGCCATGGCGGCAGCGGAGGCGGCATCGACGGTGCCGGAGCGCACATCGCGCTCCTGGCCTCCGCCGTGAAGCACCGGCACGACCGCGGCATCGCGGTCGAGGACGAGGACACCGACGCCGACGGGCGCGCCGATCTTGTGCCCGCTCAGGGTGAGTGCGCTGATACCGCGCAGGCCGGCGTCGACGGAGACCTGGCCGAGTGCCTGGACAGCGTCGGTGTGGAACGGCACGCCAGCCTCGGCACACGCCGCGGCGATCTCGGCGATGGGCTGGATGGTGCCCACCTCGTTGTTGGCCCACATGACCGTGCAGAGGGCGACATCGTCATTGAGCAGGGCGGCCACGCTCTCGGGGCTCACGCGCCCGAATGCGTCGACACCGACCCACTCGATGGGGCGCCCCTGCTCGCCCAGCCAGGCCACCGGATCGAGAACCGCATGGTGCTCGATGGCCGAACACAGGATGCGGGGTCGATCCGGCGCCGCCCAGGCGAGGCCTTTGATCGCGAGGTTGTCCGACTCCGTGCCACCCGAGGTGAAGATCACCTCGCTGGGGCGCACGCCCAGGTCGCGGGCGATGGACTCGCGGGACTCCTCGAGCACCCGGCGCGCCGCGCGGCCCGCCGCGTGCAGGGACGAGGGATTGCCCACCCGAGCCGCGGTCGACCGCCAGGCCTCCTCCGCCTCCGGCAGGAGCGGCGTGGAGGCGGCGTGGTCGAGGTAGGCGCGCGGATGCGTCACCGGATGATGCTAACCACTCGGCCTCTTAGCCCTTGCGCTTGCCGATCTCATCGGTCAACTGCGGCACGACCGCGAAGAGATCGCCCACGACGCCGAAGTCGGCGAGCTCGAAGATGGGTGCCTCGGGATCCTTGTTGACGACCACAATCGTCTTCGAGGTCTGCATGCCGGCCCGATGCTGGATGGCGCCGCTGATGCCGTTGGCGATGTAGAGCTGCGGGGACACCGTCTTGCCGGTCTGCCCGACCTGGAACTGATGGGGGTACCACCCGGCATCGGTCGCGGCGCGAGAGGCACCGACGGCCGCGCCGAGGGTGTCAGCAAGCGCCTCGATGACGCCGAACCCGTCCGCACCGCCGACGCCGCGACCACCGGAGACAACGATCGCGGCCTCCGCGAGATCGGGGCGGCCGCCGCGCTGGGCCACCGTGCGCCCGGTGACCTTGGCCGACTTCGCAGCGTCGGAGACGCTCGCCGCGAGATCGGTGCGCGCTGCGCCTGCGGGCGACGGCTCCGGCGCGGTGGAGTTGGGGCGAACCGTGATGATGGGCGTGCCGGTCGTCACGCGGGACTGCACGACCGTCGAGCCGCCGAAGACGCTCTGAGTCGCCGTGAGGTCGGACGCAACGCCGACCGCGTCGGTGATGACGCCGGAGCCGGTCTTCACCGCGAGGCGCCCGGCAATCTCCTTGCCTTCGGCCGAGGAGGCGATGAGGACAGCGGCAGGCGACTTCTCCGCGACGAGGACCGCCAGGGCCTCAGCCTTGGGAGCCACCAGGTAGTCGTCGAGGTCCGCCGAGTCGGCGACATAAACAGTGGCGGCGCCGTACTCCCCCAATTGCGCGAGTGCCGCGTCAGAGGCACCGGCCCCGAGCCAGACTGCGGAGGGCGTGCCGAGGCTGCGGGCCAGGGTGAGCAGCTCGAGGGTGACCTTCTTGACCGAGCCGTTGCTGTGGTCGACGAGGACCAGGATCTCTGCCATGTCGATGCCCTCCTAGATGAACTTCTGCTCGGTGAGGTAGTCGGCGATCTTCACGCCGCCCTGCCCGTCGTCGGCGACGACCGTGCCCGCGGCCTTGGGCGGGCGCGCGGCGAACTCGGAGACGGCCGACCAGGCTGCGCCCAGGCCCACGGATCCCGTGTCGAGGCCGATGTCGGCGACGGTCAGGGTCTCGACCGGCTTCTTCTTGGCCGCCATGATGCCCTTGAACGACGGGTAGCGGGGCTCGTTGATCTTCTCGACGACACTCACGACAGCCGGCAAGGACGCCTCCACCGTGTCGTAGCCGTACTCGGTCTGGCGCTCGATCCGCACGGAGGAGCCGTCGACGTCAACCTTCTGAGCGAAGGTGACCTGCGGCAGTCCCAGCCGCTCGGCGACCATGGCCGGCACCACGCTCATGCGCGCGTCGGTGGACTCGGATCCGAAGACGATGAGGTCGAAGCCGCGTCCCGCCAGCACCTGCGCCAGCGCCGCGGATGTCGCGAGCGCATCCGAGCCGTGCAGGGAGTCGTCGACGAGGTGAATGCCGGAGTCGGCACCCATACTCAGCGCCTTGCGAATCGTCTCGCCCGCGCGCTCGGGCCCCATGGACACGACGACAACCTCGCCGCCTTGCGCCTCGACGAGTCGCAGCGCCTCCTCGACGGCGTACTCGTCGAGCTCATTGAGCACGCCCTCGGCGGACTCGCGGTCCAGGGTCGAGTCCTCGGGCTTGAGCCGCTTCTCGGCCCAGGTGTCGGGAACCTGCTTGACGCACACGGCGACCTTCACGCCTGACTCCTCGCATCACACGGTCGACGGGGCCACCCCGGACCGGCACCCCTATGTTACTGGCCGGTCACTTAGCGCGCTCTGTGAGGCCGGGCCTAGGGTTCGTGCGTGGAATCCCTCGTGGCAACCGGCGAGCGGACCGCTCCGGGACTGCCCGACGAGGAGTACTGGTTCGCGCGCCACGAGGCCGCCTATGCGGCCATCCCGGACCTGCTGCCGGGCCTGATACCGGGCGGGCGCGTGGCGGACGCGGGAGCAGGCGAGGGCTACGGCGCCGCCATGCTGCGCAATGCCGGGGCCACCGTGGTCGCCCTCGAGTACGACGTCGCCGCCTGCGCGCACGCCTCCCGCCGGTACGCCGGGATCGGCGTGGTGCGGGCCAACCTCGCGGCGCTCCCCCTGGCCTCCGGCAGCCTCGACGCCCTCGTGTCGGCCCAGGTGGTCGAGCACCTGTGGAACCTGCCCGGCTTCCTGCGCGACTGCCGCCGCGCGCTGCGACCCGGCGGCGCGCTGCTCGTGACGACCCCCCACCGCCTCACCTTCTCCCCCGGGCTGGGTCGCGGCGACCAGCCGACGAATCCATTCCACGTCGAGGAGTTCGATGCTGAGCAGGTCACCGCGCTGCTCGCCGATGCCGGCTTCGATCGCGTCGAGGTGCGCGGCCTCGACCACGGGCCGCGCATCGCGCGGTGGGAGCAGGCGCATGGGTCGATCGTGACCGCGCAGGTGGCTGCAGTCCTCTCCGATCACTGGCCGGCCGACCTACGCGACTTCGTCTCCACCGTCACGCGCGACGACTTCGTCGTCGCCGAATGCTCCCCGGAGTCCGCGGACCTCATCGGGATCGGCTGGGTCGCGTCATGACACCCGTCGGCACCTTCTGCCTGGTCCTGCACACGCACCTGCCCTGGGTCGCCCATCACGGCGCCTGGCCGGTCGGGGAGGAATGGCTCCACCAGGCGTGGGCCACGTCGTACCAGCCGCTCATCCGCGTGCTTGACGCGCTCGCCGACGAGGGACGCCACGATCTCGTCACCCTGGGCATGACACCGGTGCTCGCTTCCCAGCTCGACGATCCCTACTGTCTGCGCGAGCAGCACACCTGGCTCGGCTACTGGCGCACGCGCGCCGAGGGCATGGCCGGCGCCCGCGAGTCACATCGGCGCGAGGCAGGCCAGCGCGAGTTCGTCGCCGCGACCAGGGCACTGGAGGACTTCGAGAGCCGATGGAGCAGCGGGGCATCGCCGGTGCTGCGACGACTGGTCGACGGCAACGTCGTGGAGATGCTCGGCGGCCCGCTCACGCACTCCTTCACGCCGCTGCTCCCCCCGGACCTGGCGCAGGCGACGCTCGACGCCGGGCTGATCGACGCGCAGCATCGCCTGGGAACCCGCCCGCAGGGGATCTGGGCGCCCGAGTGCGCCTACGACCCGGGGCTCGAGCGGATGTACGCCGCCGGGGGCGTCGGCCATCTCGTGGTGGACGGCCCGACACTGCTCGGCGTGGGCGCGTCGACTGCGGACCCATGGCGTCTGGGCGACTCCGACGTCGCCGTCGTCGGTCGCGACCTCGACGTGAGCTACCGCGTGTGGTCGCCGCGTCGCGGCTACCCCGGGGATCCTTGGTACCGCGACTTCCACACCTTCGACCACGAATGGGGTTTCCGGGCAGCCCGCGTCACCGGCCCGCACGTGGATCCGCACGACAAGAACCCCTACGACCCCGAGCGCGCGCAGCTCGCCATCGCGCGGGACGCCGACGACTTCGTCGACGTCGTGCGACGTCGCCTCCTCGACCTGCGCGACCAGCGCGATGGCCGGCCCGGCCTCGTCGTCGCGGCGTATGACACCGAGCTCTTCGGCCACTGGTGGCACGAAGGCCCCGCCTGGCTCGCCCGGGTGCTGCGCGCCCTTCCCGAGGCGGGGGTCCGCGTGACCACGCTGCGTCACGCGGTCGAGGAGCCCGCCGGGTCCGTCTTCCCCGAAGCGGGCTCGTGGGGACTCGGCAAGGACTGGCACGTGTGGGCGGGCGAGGCGGTCGGCGGGATGGCCGACCGGCAGGGCTCCCTGGCAAAGGAGACCCTCGAGGCGCTGCGCGCCACTCACCCGCGCTCGCATCGGTCGCCGGCGCACGACCAGCTCATGACCGAGACGCTCCTCGCCCTGTCGAGCGACTGGGCCTTCATGGTGAGTCACGACTCGGCGTCGGCGTACGCCTGGGATCGCTTCCACGGCCATGAGGAGCGCGCCCGCGGCCTCCTCGCCGCGCTCGCGCGAGGCGACTCCGGCCTCGCGATCGCCCGAGCATCGGCAGCACGCGAGACCGACTTGCCCTTCACCGGGCTCGACTCGCGGCGCTTCCTCCCGGCTGGCCCATGAGTCGCATCCTGCACGTGTCCTGGGAGTACCCGCCCCTGGTGTACGGCGGGCTCGGGCGGCACGTGCACGCGCTCGCTGAGGCGCAGGCCGAGCTGGGACATGAGGTCACCGTCCTCACGCAATCGGTGCAAGGTGCTCCCGACGACTCGGTCGCGAACGGTGTCCGCGTCGTGCGAGTCCCGCGCGATCCACCTGCCGTGCCCTTCGACGAGGAGCACCTGCTCGCCTGGGTGCTCTCGATGGAGACCGCCATGACGCGACGCGGCGAGGCGCTCGTGGTCGAGTCCGCGCCCCAGGTCGTGCATGCGCACGACTGGATGGTGGCGCATGCGGCCGTCGCCCTCAGGGATGCCTCCGGCGCCGCGCTCGTGGCCACCATCCATGCCACCGAGGCCGGTCGACACCAGGGCTGGCTGCCCACGGAGCTATCCGGGTCCATCCACACGGTGGAGGACTGGCTCCTCCACCAGGCGGATCGCGTCATCGCGTGCTCCCACCACATGCGCGGCGAGATCCAGGGCCTGCACGATGTCGACATCGACCGTCTCGACGTGGTGGCCAACGGCATCGACCTCGACCGCTGGATGGCACGGCCATTGGACGTGGAGACGGCGCGCGCCTCCTATGCCGCCAGCGGTCCGCTCGTCGTCTTCTGCGGGCGACTCGAGTGGGAGAAGGGCGTGCACACGCTCATCGACGCGATCCCGCGACTGCATCTGCCGGGCCTTCGCGTCGTCATCGCCGGTCGCGGGGGGGCCATGGAGGACCTGCGTCAGCAGGTGCGGAAGCTGCGCGTGTCATCGGCGGTGACCTTCGCCGGATGGATTCCCGAGCGGGAGCTCCATGGGCTCATGACCGCAGCAGATGCGCTTGTCGTCCCGAGCATCTACGAGCCCTTCGGCCTCGTGGCCCTCGAGGGGGCCGCCCTGTCGGCCCCGCTCGTCGTGGCGCGCACCGGCGGCCTCGCGGAGTTCGTGCGCGACGGAGAGACGGGCCGCACGTTCGTCCCGGGAGATGCCGACGATCTCGCACGCGCGGTCACCGAGGCCGTGCTCGATCACGAGAGCTCGCGCGCCATGGCGAGTGCCGCACGCGAGCGGCTCCGCACGGCGTACCGCTGGGAGATCCTGGCGCGGCGCACCGACGAGGCCTACGCGCGGGCGATGGCCGATGCCGGCCGGGTGCGGCCGCCCTTCGAACCCCCCGTCATCCCGGCGCGCGAGGTCAACCTGCTCCGGGACTAGGGAGCGACGGAGCTCTGCGCCGGGTCGCCGGAGTGCCGACGAGCGGCGACCGCAGTCTTGCGGGCAATGTCCGCGACCGCGATCCGCGTGGCCTCCTGCGCGGCGTAGGCCTCGCGCCGGTCTTTGAGCACCCGCGCCGGCACGCCGCCGACGATGGAGTACGCCGGGACGTCGCCCTTGACCACCGCGTGGGCGGCGATGACGCTGCCGCGCCCGACCGTGGAGCCCCGCAGGACGGTCGCCTTGGCGCCCACCCACACATCCGGTCCGATGCGAATGGGCGACTTCACGATCCCCTGGTCCTTGATCGGGATGTGCACGTCGTCGGTCACGTGGTCGAAGTCGCAGATGTAGACCCAGTCGGCCACGATCGTCCCCTCGCCGAACTCCACGTCGAGGTAGCAGTTGACGGTGTTGTCGCGCCCGAAGACGCACTTGTCGCCCACGCGCATGGTGCCCTCGTGGCAGCGCAGGCGGTTCTCGTCTCCGACATGCACCCACCTGCCCAGGATGAGACGCCCGTAGCCCGGCCGCGCGTACACCTCCACGCGCTTGCCCAGGAAGACGAAGCCCTCGGTGATGATGTGCGGATAGCGCAGCCGGAAGACCAGGAAGCGCCAGTAGCGCACGAGGTACCACCAGCTCCAGGCGTGATGGCGCCACACCCAGCGGAGCGAGGCCCAGGTGATGAACCGGGCCTGGCGGGGATCGCGACGGGAGCTCAGGGCCGCACTCCTGTGATGCACACGTTGTAGAAGAACTCGTCGGGCACCACGTGAGAGAGCACCTTCTCGTCGAGGGCCGACAGGCGCATCCACGAGTGATAGGCGAAGAGCGACCAGTTCCAGCCGAGGGAGCCCGGACGCACCGCGGCCTCCAGGGTGCGCACCGGCCAGCCGAGCCAGGAGGCGGTGAGCTCCTCCGTGACGGTGCGCACGTCCACCGCTCCCGCCCGGAGGGCGAGGCCGGCGAGCCGGTCGGGGTCGAAGGTGTGCAGGTCGACGACAGCCTCGAGTCGCGCCGCCTCCGAGGATGCCGCGAGCTCCTCCGTCGGCCGGCCGAAGCGATCCCGCAGGTAGGGCAACCGCATCGCGCGGGTGGCCGACCACCAGGTGAGGCGCGAGAGCGCGCGGGCAATGGTGTCGCCACGCTGCGTGGGCTCGCCGCAGAAGACGAAGCGCCCGCCCGGCCGCAGCACGCGCAGCACCTCGCGCAGGGCGAGCTCCACGTCGGGGATGTGGTGCAGGACCGCGTGGCCGAGCACCAGGTCGAACGACCCGTCGTCGAAGGGCAGGGTCTCCGCGTCGGCCACGCGGCCGGAGACGTCGAGCCCGAGGGCCTCGCCATTGCGCACGGCCACCTCGACCATGCCGGGACTGATGTCGGTGACGTCCGCCGAAGTCACGAGGCCTGCCTGCATGAGGTTGAGCACGAAGAACCCCGTGCCGGCGCCGATCTCCAGGGCGCGCTCGTAGGGCCACCCGGCGTCGCCCGCCACGTGCACGAAGCGGTCGCGCGCATAGGAGATGCAGCGCTCGTCGTAGGAGATGCTCCACTTCTCGTCGTAGGTGGAGGCTTCCCAGTCGTGGTAGAGGACGTTCGCGAGCTTCGGATCCGTCCAGGCGTCCGCGATATCGGTCATGATCCGGTGAACTCCGCCTTGCCCGGGCCGTGCTCGAGGAACGAGCGCATGCCGATGCCCTGGTCCTCGGTGCCGAAGAGCGCGGAGAAGTGGACGCGCTCGATCTCGAGGCCGGTGTCCAGGTCGGTCTCCGTGCCCCGCTCGATCGCCGCCTTGGCGGCGCGCATGGCGTACGCCGGCCCGCGGGCCAGCTGCTGCGCCCAGGCGAGCGACTCGCCGTAGACGTCGTCGGGCGCGACCACGCGATCGACCAGGCCGATGGCGAGCGCCTCGTCCGCGCTCACGAAGCGACCGGAGTAGATGAGGTCCTTCGCGCGGGCCAGGCCCACCAGTCGCGGGAGTCGCTGGGTGCCGCCAGCCCCGGGGATGATGCCGAGGAGCATCTCGGGCTGGCCGAGCTTGGCGTTGTCCCCCGCCACGCGGAAGTCGCAGCACAGGGCGAGCTCGCAACCGCCGCCCAGGGCGTAGCCCGTGACGGCGGCGATCGTCGGATGCGGAATCCGGGCCACGGCGGTGAAGGCCCACTGGAGTTCGCCCGCGCGGTCGAGGGCATCGGTCATGGACCAGTCCGCCATCTCCTTGACATCGGCACCCGCGGCAAAGACCTTGGGGCCGCCGAACAGGATCACGGCCCGCACGTCAGAGCGGGCTGATACCTCCCGGGCGGCCTGCCGGATCTCGTCCTGGACCTGCACCGACAGCGCGTTCATGGGCGGGCGATCGATGCGGATCGTCGCGACCCCGTCGGCGCATTCCAGGCTCACGAACTCCCCGCTGGCCACGATGCCTCCTCGTCTGCGCTCCACGCCCTCGAGGCGCGGACTCCGCGCCTGACCGGCCCGGTGCCGAGAGCCTAGTAGCGTGCCTCACACGCAACCCCAGGGGAAGGACACGATGGAGCAGAGGATCGACGGGCCGGGGTCATGGGATCCCCTCGGCGTCACGCTCGACGCCGGCGGCGCCAACGTGGCCCTGTGGGCGCCGGGCGCCGACGCGGTCGACCTGTGCCTCTTCCACGATGACGGGACCGAGCTGCGCATCCGGCTCCCCGAGCAGACTTTCGGCGTCTTCCACGGGCACGTCTCGGGCATCTCCCCCGGCGCTCGCTACGGCTTCCGCGTCGACGGCCCCTGGGACCCGGCGCAAGGCGCCCGGTGGAACCACGCCAAGCTCCTCGCCGACCCCTACGCACGCGCGATGGACGGCAGCTTCGTCGCCGACCCCGCCGTCTTCGGCCAGGTCGGCGATGACGATCTCGTGCGCAACGACGCTGACTCCGCGCCCTTCGTGCCGCGCAGCATCGCGGTGGGCAGCTCCTTCGACTGGTACGGCGACCAGCCGCTCGGGATCCCATGGAACGACACGATCATCTACGAGACGCATGTCCGTGGGCTCACGATGCGTCATCCGGGAGTGCCGGAGCACCTGCGCGGCACCTACGCGGGCCTCGCGCATCCGGCGGTGATCGACCATCTCGTCGCGCTCGGGGTCACCGCGGTCGAGCTCATGCCCATCCACCATTTCGTCGACGAGGTGCACCTGCTCGAGCTGGGCCTCACCAACTACTGGGGCTACAACACCCTGGGCTTCTTCGCCCCGCATGCCGCCTATAGCGCCTCCGGCACGCGCGGAGAGCAGGTCCGGGAGTTCAAGGAGATGGTGCGCTCACTGCACCAGGCCGGCCTTGAGGTCATCCTTGACGTCGTCTACAACCACACGGCCGAGGGCAATGAGCTCGGCCCCACGCTCTCCTTCCGCGGCATCTGCAACCCCGGCTACTACCGCCTCTCCGACGGGCGCCACTACACCGACTACACCGGGTGCGGCAACACCCTCGACGTGTCCAACCCCCACGTGCTGCAGATGGTGATGGACTCCCTGCGCTACTGGGTGCAGGAGATGCACGTGGACGGCTTCCGCTTCGACCTGGCGGCAGCTCTCGCCCGCTCCTTCCATGACGTCGACATGCTCGGCACCTTCGTCACCACGATCCAGCAGGATCCGATCCTGCGCCGAGCCAAGCTCATCGCCGAGCCGTGGGACGTCGGCCCCGGCGGCTACCAGGTCGGGGAGTTCCCCACGCTCTGGACGGAGTGGAACGGCAAATACCGCGACTGCCTGCGCGACTTCTGGCGCGGGGCCACCGGCGTCGGCGAGCTCGGCTGGCGGCTGACCGGATCGGCGGACCTCTACGAGGGCGATGGTCGCCGGCCCTACGCCTCCATCAACTTCATCACCGCGCACGATGGCTTCCCCATGCGCGACCTGTCGACATACGAGCACAAGCACAACGAGGCCAACCTCGAGGACAACCGCGACGGCACCGACGACAACCGCTCTGCCAACTACGGACACGAGGGCGAGACCGACGACCCCGCCATCAACGAGATCCGGCACCGCCAGATCCGCAACATGCTCACGACCCTGCTGCTGTCGACCGGCGTTCCCATGCTGCTCGGCGGCGACGAGGTCGGGCGCACCCAGGGGGGCAACAATAACGCCTACTGCCAGGACAACGAGATCTCGTGGTTCGACTGGGATCTCGCCCCGTGGCAGGAGGAGATCCTCGACTTCGCGCGACAGGTGGTCCGCCTGCGCCGAGACCACCGCGCCTTCCGGCAGCGCTTCTTCTTCGATGGCCGCCCAGTGCGCGAGGGTGGCGCACCCGACCTCGCCTGGCTCGGGCCCGACGGCACCACGTTCACCTCCGACGAGTGGAATGCGCCGTGGACCAAGACCATCGGGATGTACCTCTCCGGCGATCTCCATCCCGTGCCCGGCGAGCCCGCGCCCACGCCCGATGACTCGTTCCTGCTTCTCCTGCACGCCTCCGATGACGACACCGACTTCACCCTGCCCGGCGAGCCCTATGGAGCGACATACGACGTCGTATTCGATACGGCCCGGCCGCATCACACGGAGACAGTCGCGGCCGGACAGTCCGTGCGACTCACGCCGCGCAGCAGCGTGCTGTTGCGCGTGGCCTCCTAGCGCAGGTCGAGGTCGCCCACGCCGGCCGACGGCTCCGGCGCGGCGATGAGACCCAGCTCGACCGGCGATGCCATCGCGGCATGCCGCGGGAGGATCCGAATCGTGTAGCCGAAGGGTCCGGTGCGATCGAGGCTGAGGTCTCCCTCGAAGAGCCAGCGACCCGCGTCGTAGCCCTCGGTGGCCGTGAGCTCGCCACGCTGCGGGGAGAGGATGCGATCGTCGGCGTCGACGCGGCCCGACACGACCTGCACGACCACGTCGTCGGGCGACAGCCCGTCGAGCCGCACGTGGGCGCGGAGGTGCAGGGGGGCGCCGAGTGACGGCGCATCCCCCACTCCCGAGGCCTCGACATGCTCGACCGCCACACCGGACCACGCGTCACGCACCCGCGCCTTCCATGCGGCGAACTCACGGCCGAGCCGATAGTCATGGGCGGTGAATTCCCGCGACGCCTGAGCCGCAGGCATGTACAGGCGCGTGACGTACTCGCCCACCATGCGACTGGCAAGCACCTTGGGCCCGAGGGTGCGCAGCGTGTGCCGCACACGCTCGATCCACCGGTGCGGCAAGCCATCGTCGCCGCGCTGGTAGAAGGTCGGCGCCACCTCGCGCTCGATGAGGTCGTAGAGGGCGGCCGCCTCGAGGTCGTCCCTGCGGTCAGGATCCTCGATGCCGTCGGCGGACGGGATCGCCCAGCCGTTTTCGCCGTCGTACCACTCATCCCACCAGCCATCGAGGATCGACAGGTTCAGCGCTCCGTTGAGCGCCGCCTTCATCCCCGAGGTGCCGCTGGCCTCGAGCGGGCGGATCGGGTTGTTGAGCCACACGTCGCATCCGGGGTAGAGGACGCGTGCCATGGCGATCTCGTAGTCGGGCAGGAAGACGATCCGATGCCGGATCTCCGGATCGTCGGCGAAGCGCACCAGCTCCTGAATGAGACGCTTGCCCCCGTCGTCGGCGGGATGCGCCTTGCCGGCCACCACGATCTGGATCGGGTGCTTCGGATGCAGGAGCAACTCCCGCAGTCGCTCCTGGTCGCGCATCATGAGCGTGAGTCGCTTGTACGACGGCACCCGCCGCGCGAAGCCGATGGTGAGGATGTCGGGGTCCAGCACGTCGTCGATCCAGCCGAGCTCGGCTTCCGTCGCGCCGCGCGCGAGCCACGATGCGCGCAGTCTGTCGCGCGCGTTGTCGACGAGGTGCTCGCGCAGCACCCGCTTGACCGGCCAGATGACATCGTCCGGAATGCCGCCGATGGCCTCCCAGCCGTGCGATTCCTCCGCCAGCCCGGGGCCGATCTCGCGCAGCGCGATCTCGAGGACCTCCGGAGCCACCCACGTCGGAGCATGCACGCCGTTGGTGATGGAGGTGATGAGCACCTCGTCGGCATCGAAGCCCGGGAAGAGGACGCTGAACATGTCGCGGCTCACCTCGCCGTGGAGCAGGCTCACGCCATTGGCGCGCTGCGACAGGCGAAGACCCATGACCGCCATGTTGAAGACCGCCGGATCGCCGGCCGCATAGTCCTCGGCCCCGAGATCGACGATGCGCTCGACGGGGACACCCGGCACCGCATTGTCGCCGCCGAAGAACTGCTCGATGAGCTCGAGCGGGAAGCGATCGATGCCCGCGGGGACCGGCGTATGGGTCGTGAACACGGTGCCGGCGCGCACGACCTCGAGCGCCGCGTCGAAGCCCAGGCCGGCGGGACCCTCCACGAGCTCGCGGATGCGCTCCAGGCCGAGGAATCCCGCGTGCCCCTCATTGGAGTGGAAGACCTCGGGCTCGGGGGCGCCCGTGATGCGGCAGTAGGCGCGGATCGCCCGCACGCCGCCGATGCCGAGCAGCACCTCCTGGTAGAGGCGATGCTCCTTGCCTCCGCCGTAGAGGCGATCGGTCACCTCGCGCTCGGCAGGGTCGTTCTCCTCGATATCGGAGTCCAGGAGCAGCAGCGGGACGCGGCCCACCTGGGCGACCCACACGCGGGCATGGAGGCGGCGTCCGCCCGGGAGTCCCACCGTCACGATGACGGGTGCCCCGGACTGCTCGCGCAGAAGTGACACGGGCATCTCGTCGGGGTCGACGATCGGGTAGGTCTCCTGCTGCCAGCCGTCGCGCGAGAGCACCTGCCGGAAGTAGCCGGACCGGTAGAACAGCCCGACGCCGATGATCGGCACGCCGAGGTCCGACGCGGCCTTGAGATGGTCACCGGCCAGGATCCCCAGTCCACCGGAGTACTGCGGCAGGGCCGCAGCGATGCCGTACTCGGGAGAGAAGTAGGCAATGGAACGAGGCGCATCGGGCCCGAGCGTCTGGAACCACGCCGAGCGCTCGAGGTAGTCGCGCAGGTCATTGCGCGCGTGGTGCACCCAGGACACGTAGCCCTCTTCGTTGCTGAGCTCGGCGAGCCGCTCCGCGGACACCTCTCCCAGCATGCGCAGGGGGTCATCGCCGACCTCGCGCCACAGGTCGGGATCCATGGCTGCGAAGACCTCGCGGGTGGGCTGATGCCACGACCACCGAAGGTTGACCGCCAATTCCTCCAGCGGCTCCAGGGACGCGGGCAGGACTGTGCGCACGGTGAATCGGCGGATCGCTCTCACGCCGCCACGCTATCGGGTGGCAAGCCGACGATTCCTCGGCCCGCCAGCGCGTCGCGCAGCAGAAACCGCTGTCCGACTTGCAGAGCGATTCGGCGGTTTTCAGACGACGGTTCCTACCGCTCGGTAGCCCCAGTAGGCTGAATTCATGCCGGCCGCCAAGCGCTCGCCCGATGCCGGTGCCGCGGCCCGGAAGCCACCCGCGAAGAAGGCCCCCGCGACGAAGGCCGCCCCCCGCCGCCCGGCGCGCACCGCGGCCGCCACCCCGCCGGCGGCCGTGCCCCAGGTCCTCACCGGACGATTCCCCGTCACCGACGTCCGCCCCACCGTCGAGTCGGGACGTCTCCCGGCCAAGGCGGTGGTCGGGGAGGTCGTGCCGATCACGGTCACCGCCTTCCGCGAGGGCCACGACTCCCTGGGCGTGGATGCCGTCCTCGTCCGTCCCGACGGCCGCGAGCACCAGCGCGTCCGCATGGCCGACATCGGGTCCGGCGTCGACGAGTGGACGGCGCTCGTGTCCCCCGATGCCGAAGGCGACTGGTCCTTCCGCATCGAGTCCTGGGGAGATCCCTGGGGCACCTGGTCGCATCGCGCCGGACTCAAGGTGCCGGCCGGGGTCGACATCGACATCGAGCTGGCGGAGGGCATCCACCTGCTCAAGCGCCTGAGCAGCACCCTTCCCGCCTCGGCCGCCGAAGCGCGCACCGCCATCGACTCCGCGATCAACGCCATGCGCAATGACCGCCTGCCGCCGGTCGTGCGCTACTCGGCTTCCCAGGACGCCGCCCTTCGCACCATCGCCCTCGACTATCCGCTACGCGACAGCGTGACGACCTGCGGCCCCTGGCCGCTGCGCGTCGAGCGCCGTCGGGCACTGGTCGGCGCGTGGTACGAGTTCTTCCCGCGCAGCGAGGGAGCCACCGCGAAGAAGCACGGAACCTTTGCCTCGGCAGCCAAGCGCCTCCCGGCCATTGCCGCCATGGGCTTCGACGTCGTCTACCTTCCCCCGATCCATCCCATCGGGCGCACGCACCGCAAGGGCCGCAACAACGCGCTGGGCGCGAAGGCCAGCGATCCGGGCTCCCCGTGGGCCATCGGCTCCGACACCGGCGGACACGACGCCGTGCACCCGGACCTCGGCACCGAGAGGGACTTCGGGGACTTCGTCCGGGCCACACACGACCTCGGCATGGAGGTCGCACTCGACCTGGCCCTCCAGGCCTCGCCCGACCATCCCTGGGTGGCGGCGCACCCGGAGTGGTTCACCACGCGCGCCGACGGCTCCATCGCCTTCGCCGAGAACCCGCCCAAGAAGTATCAGGACATCTACCCGGTCAACTTCGACAACGATCCCGAGGGCATCTACGCCGAGGTCGTGCGCATCGTGCGTCACTGGATGGCGCGCGACGTGCGCATCTTCCGCGTCGATAACCCGCACACGAAGCCCCTGTGGCTGTGGCAGCGGCTGATCGCCGAGATCAACGCCACGGACCCCGACGTGATCTTCCTGGCGGAGGCCTTCACCCGGCCGCCCATGATGCGCGCGCTCGCAGAATCGGGCTTCCAGCAGAGCTACACCTACTTCACCTGGCGCAATGACAAGAGGGGCCTGGAGGACTACTTTCGGGAGCTCGCCGGGCCTGCTGCCGCCTACATGCGGCCCAACGTCTTCGTCAACACTCCCGACATCCTCACCGAGTACCTCCAGACCGGGGGCCCCGCAGCGTTCGCCATTAGGGCCACGGTGGCGGCCACCCTGTCGCCGACGTGGGGGGTCTACAGCGGCTTCGAGCTGTACGAGCGCGTTGCGGTGCGCGAGGGATCCGAGGAGTACGTCGACTCGGAGAAGTTCGAGTTGAAGCCACGCAATTGGGCGGGGGCCCAGAAGTCCGGCAGGACCCTCGCGCCCTACATCACCCAGCTCAACCGCCTGCGTCGCGAGCTCGCGCCCCTGCAGGACCTGCGGAGCCTGCGGTTCCACCACACCGAGGACGACCAGGTCATCGCCTACTCCAAGGCGGTCGGCGACGACATCGTGCTGGTCGTCTGCACCCTCGACCCGCACCAGGTGCGGGAGACCACCGTGTGGTGGGACATGCCCTCCCTCGGCATGGATTGGCCTGATCGCTTCGTCGCGCGCGACCGCATCTCAGGCCAGGACTGGACCTGGGGGCAGGCCACGTACGTCCGCTTCGACCCGTCAGTCACGGTCGCTCATGTCGTGGAGGTCCAGACGCCATGAGCAAGGATGCCAAGAAGCGCAAGCCGGTCAAGGCCGACGTCAACGACCTCAATCGCATCGTCGACGGCACCCACCACGATCCCCATTCCGTCCTGGGCCCGCACTCCGGCAAGGACGGCGTGACGGTGCGCGTCCTGCGGCCGATGGCCGAGGCCGTGGAGGTCATCTCCGGCAACCAGCGCTACCCGATGTCCCACGAGTACCGCGGCGTCTGGGTCGCCGTACTCCCCGTCGCCGAGGTTCCTGACTACCGGCTCGACGTCACCTATGGCGGCCAGGTCATCCCCGCCGACGACCCCTACCGCTTCCTGCCGACCCTGGGCGAGCTCGACCTGCACCTCATCCGCGAGGGTCGGCACGAGGAGATGTGGCGCGTGCTCGGCGCCCATGTGCACACGTACCCGAGCCTCCACGGCGACGTGACGGGCGTGTCCTTCGCCGTGTGGGCGCCCAATGCGCAGGGTGTGCGGGTCTCCGGCAGCTTCAACTACTGGGATAGCCAGGCGCATCCGATGCGCAGCCTCGGCTCCACCGGCATCTGGGAGATCTTCATCCCCGGGATGGGCGACGGCACCGTCTACAAGTTCGCGATCCACGGCCGCGACGGTGTGTGGCGAGATAAGGCCGACCCCTTCGCCTTCGCCACCGAGATGCCGCCGGCGACGGGGTCCGTGGTCTTCACCAGCCGTTACTCCTGGAGCGACACGGCGTGGCTGGAGGCGAGGGCCGCCGGCAATCCCCTGCAGAAGGCCATGTCCATCTACGAGGTCCACCTTGGCTCGTGGCGTGCGGGCCTGGACTATCGCCAACTCGCGGAGGAGCTCACGGCGTACGTCGTCGAGCAGGGATTCACCCACGTGGAGTTCCTGCCCGTCGCCGCCCATCCCTTCGGCGGGTCGTGGGGCTACCAGGTCACCTCCTACTTCGCCCCGACGCCCCGCTTCGGCAGCCCCGATGACCTGCGCTACCTCATCGATGCGCTGCACCGGGCGGGCATCGGCGTCCTGGTGGACTGGGTGCCGGCGCACTTCCCCAAGGACGAGTGGGCTCTCGCGCGCTTCGACGGGACCCCGCTGTACGAGCATGCCGACCCGCAGCGCGGCGAGCATCCCGACTGGGGCACCTACATCTTCGACTTCGGTCGCACCGAGGTACGCAACTTCCTCGTGTCGAACGCCGTCTACTGGCTCGAGGAGTTCCACGTGGACGGGCTGCGCGTCGATGCCGTGGCCTCGATGCTCTACCTCGACTACTCGCGCGAGCCCGGGCAGTGGACGCCCAATGCCTACGGCGGCCGCGAGAACCTCGACGCCGTTGCCTTCCTCCAGGAGATGAACGCCACCGTCTACAAGCGCAGTCCCGGCATCGTCACCGTGGCCGAGGAGTCCACCGCCTGGCCCGGCGTCACGCGGCCGACCTATCTCGGAGGCCTCGGCTTCGGCCTGAAGTGGAACATGGGCTGGATGCACGACTCACTGGGCTATGTCCAGCGGGAGGCCATCCATCGCCAGTACCACCACAACGAGATGACCTTCGCGATGATGTACGCCTACAGCGAGCATTTCGTCCTGCCGCTCTCGCACGACGAGGTCGTTCATGGCAAGCGGTCCCTCATCGGCCGAATGCCCGGCGACCGCTGGCAGGCCATGGCCAATCTGCGCGCGTACCTCGCCTTCATGTGGGCCCACCCCGGCCGCAAGCTGCTCTTCATGGGTGGCGAGTTCGCCCAGTCCAGCGAGTGGAATGCCGATGCAGGGCTGGAGTGGCGGCTGCTGGACTTCCCCGAGCATCGCGGAGTGCAGCGGGCCGTGGCGGAGATCAACCGTGTCTACCGCGAGACACCCGCCCTCTGGCAGCGCGATGACGACCCCGGCGGCTTCGAGTGGATCGATGCCAATGATGCGGCCTCGAATGTCTTCACGTGGATCCGCTGGGACGACGCGGGCGAGCCGCTCGTCTCCGCCGTCAACATGTCGCCGCTCCCCCGCCATGGACATCGCATCGGACTGCCGCGCGGAGGGCGATGGGACGAGGTCCTCAACACCGACGCCGAGGAGTTCGGCGGCAGCGGCACCGGCAATCTCGGCGGGGTGGACGCCCTCGGTGACCCCTGGCACGGGCGGCCCGCGTCGGCGGACATCACCCTTCCGCCGCTCGCCGCGATCTGGCTGCGCCCCGCGCGCGACTCCTAGAAGAGGGCGTTCGAGAGCGCGAGGCGCGCGGGCGGCACGGCCGGGTCGTCTCCCGCCATGGCGAAGAGCTCCAGCAAGCGCTGCCGAGCGTGCTCGCGCTCCTCTCCCGAAGT
>JBPCSL010000183.1:0-1463 GCA_051007175.1 Candidatus Nanopelagicales bacterium | reverse complement strand
GGTACCCATGACGGTCTGTGCGGAGGTCATCGTGTGGCCGGAGTCGTTCATGGCGCGGGCGATGCCGAAGTCCATGACCTTCACGTCGCCGGTGCGGGTGAGCATGACGTTGGCGGGTTTGATGTCGCGATGCACGATCCCGTGCCGATGCGCGTAGTCGAGGGCGCTGAGGGTGCCGGCGGTGATCTCGAGAGAACGCTCGGGCAGGAGGCGTCGACCGCTCGACAGGATCTGCCGCAGGGTCATCCCGTCGACGAACTCCATGACGATGTAGGGCACCACGGTGGACTCGGTGCCATCGACGTAGACGTCCTCGCCCGTGTCGTAGACGGCGACGATGTTGGGGTGGTTGAGCGCCGCGGCGGACTGGGCCTCGCGGCGGAACCGGGCCTGGAAAGCCGGGTCGCGGGCAAGGTCGGGGCGCAGGATCTTGATGGCGACGCGACGGCCCAGGCGCACATCGCGTGCCTCCCATACCTCGGCCATGCCGCCACGGCCGATGACGGCGACCAGCTCGTAGCGGTCGCCGAGCATGCGGCCTGCACCATCCTGCGTCACGAATTCCTCCAGGGGGAGCTGTCGAGAGCCCCCGATAGGGACGATTCAGTCTCCCAGCACGTTCCGGCCGGGCGCGACAGGTGCGGCCCCGTCATCGCAGGGCCGCCTGGAGCATGGCCCGGGCGATAGGCCCGGCGATGGCCCCGCCGCTGAGCTCGGCCTGGCCGCCTGCCTCCACGACGACGGCCACCGCGATCTTGGGATTGCTGGCGGGAGCCATGGCCACCATCCAGGAGACGGGGGCGCCGTCACGACCGGTCTGCGCGGTGCCGGTCTTGGCGCCGACGGCGACCGGGTTGCCCTGGGCGTCGGTGATCCCCTGCAGGATCCCCGCTGTCCCATAGTCGACGACTGCCACCATCATGTCCTGGAGCTGCCGGGCGTCCTCCGGACTCATGGCAGCGCGGAATTGCTGCGGGTCGGAGGTGCGCAGGATGCGCAGGTCGGGTCCGCGGATCTCCTGCACGAGATAGGGATCCATCACCACGCCGTTGTTGCCGATGCCGGCGGCGACCATGGCCATCTGCATGGCGGTGGCGCGAACGTCGAACTGCCCGATAGCGCTCATGGCGGTCTGCGGGTCGTCTGGGGCGTCGGGGAAGCGGGAGGTGGACGCCCGCAGCGGGGTCTCGAATGCCGTGTCGAAGCCGAAGAGCTCCGACTGGGCGCGCAGGGCATCGGCACCGAGTTCATTCCCTAGCCAGGCGAACGCCGTATTGCACGAGTAGGCGAGCGCATCCTTGAGCGTGATCTCGCCGTTCGGGCCGCACTCCTCCCCGGTCCAGTTACGCAGCGTCTTGCTCGACAGCGGCAGGTCGTACTCCGCGGGACCCGGCAGCACGGAGTCCATCGTGAAACGGCCCGAGGAGAGGGCCGCCGCCGCGGTGACCAACTTGAACGTCGAT
>JBPCSL010000182.1:0-36180 GCA_051007175.1 Candidatus Nanopelagicales bacterium | reverse complement strand
TCGACGGGCTTGCCGACGACAACGCCAGGGTACCCGGGCTCCCATGGCATGCTGTCGGGGATGCCGATCCGGATCACGAGGCGTGCCGCGCTCGCCCTGCTTGCGGGGGGCGCCGTGGCGGCGTGCACCCCCGGCTCCGATACCGGGCCCGATGCGTCCCCCTCTCCTGATGCCGATGCGCTCACGCGCGAGCAGGTCGTCGCCGAAGAGTGGTCCCTCGTCGCCCTGTACGACGCCGCCCTGTCATCCCAGCCTGATCTCGCCGCCGCCCTGTCCGCCATCAGGGACCAGCACGTCGAGCACGCGGCCGCCCTCGGCTCCTCGACGCCCCCGTCCGGCTCGGCGAGCGCGTCGCCCACGTCCCCGTCGCGCGACGCGCTCGCGGCGGCCGAGGCGGCGGCCGCGAAGCAGCGCACCCAGGCATGCGGAGGAGCCCGTGACGCGGAGCTGGCCCGTCTCCTGGCGCTCATCGCCGCGTCCGAGGCCGGTCACGCGGCCTACCTCAAGAGGTCCTCCGCATGACCGCGCTCGCGTCGGCCATCGCCGGGGAGCAGGCCGCTCTCTACGCCTACGGACTCGCCGGGCCGCAGCTGGAGGAAGCCGAGCGGGATCGCGCCCTGGGCGGTCTGGCCGCGCATAGGGCCCGCATCCTGGCGCTGCGCGCGGCTGCCGGCGCGCAGGATGAGCCGGGGACCCCCGGGGGCTACGACGTCCCCGCGCCGACCGACGCCGCACAGGCGCGGCAGCTCCTCGCGGACGTGGAGTCGCGACTCGCGGCTGTGTACGCCGACCTCGCCGCGGCCACGACAGCGGAGCAGCGCACGGAGGCCGTCCTCGCCGCATGCGAATGCGAGGTCCGTGCGATCGGGTGGGGTGGCGACCCGGAGGCATTCCCAGGTCGCTAGTCGGAACGGCTTCGCCGGTCCGGCATCGACCCAGATCGCTCGGCAGAGCAGCTTCGCCGGGCTGGCTTAGCCGCGCACGATCTGCACGGCGAGCGCGAGGATGAGGCCCGCGGTCACGACGAGCAGCACGACGCGCACAAAACCGCTCCCCCTCGCCAGGGCCATGCGCGCGCCCACGACGGCCCCCGCCACATTGCACGCGCCCATGAGCAGGCCGAGGCCCCACAGCACGGAGCCGGCGAGCCCGAACACGATGAGGGATGCGGCATTGGTGCCGACATTGACGATCTTCGCCGTCGCGGAGGCCTGAAGGAAGGTGTAGCCCAGGGCAGCGACGAGCAGGACGACGAGGAACGACCCCGTGCCCGGCCCGATGGCACCGTCGTAGAAGCCGATGACGAGGCCACCGACGACCGCGGTGATGACATGCCGTCGTCGCGAGACCTCACGGGACGACAGCCCGAAGTCGCGCCGGAAGGCGACGAAGAGCCACACGAGCACGAGGGCCACGAGGATGACGGGACGGAAGACCACCGCCGGCAGGCGCGTCGCCACGAATGAGCCGAGAGCGGCCCCTAGGAACGCCGCACCGGCCATGGGCAGCGCAGTCCCCAGGCGCGGGCGCTCGACCCGCGCGTAGGACAGCGCCGCGGCGGAGGTCCCGAGGATGGACGACATCTTGTTCGTGCCGAGGGCCGTCGCCGGAGGCTGGTTCGGAAGCGCCACGAGCAGGGCGGGCAGCTGCAGGAGGCCGCCCCCGCCGCTCACGGCATCGATCCATCCGGCCGCCCCCGCCGTGAGGCACAGGGCCAGGACGACGTACCACTCCGGCATCACGGGGCGCGCCAGGAGTCGATGACCGCGACGACCTCGCCGAGGCGCGCGACAACGGCTTCCGGAAGAACCTCGATGTCCACCGCTTGATCGCCCAGGCGCGAGTGCGGGATGAGGATCGCGCGCATGCCCGCCTGCTGCGCGCCGTGCACGTCGTCCCACGGCCGATCGCCCACGAATGCCGACCGCGAGGCCGGGACGCCCAGGGCCGCGCACACGGCAGCGAAGGCATCCGCATGGGGCTTGGCCACGGGGATCTCGCTGGAATAGACCGCCGCATCGATGAGCGGCAGCAGGCCATCACGGGAGAAGACCGCCTCGTGGTGCCACCGGGGCCACATGGTGTTGGAGAGCACCCCCACCCTGATACCGCGCGCGCGCAGTGAGGACATCACCTCGATGGCATCAGGGTCGGCGAGCGTGTGCGGCTCCCAGGCCGCGAGGTAGGCCGCGAGCGCCACTCCGTGGCGTCGTGTCGTGATGTCAATGCCCACGCTGGCGAAGAGGTGATCGAGTGCCCCGGTGCCATCAGCGCCACTGCTCGCCTGCTGCCGCTTCCATCGGCCGACTTCTTCGTCGGCGAGACGCTGCGCGAGCGCCCGCGGATCCGAGGAGGGCTCATAGGAGCGGGCATAGGCCGACCACAGGCCGACGAGATCGATGTCATGCCAGGGGGTGAGCGTGCCGCCCCAGTCGAAGATGACGGCGTCGACGCTCATGCGTCAGCTCTCACACAGCTCTCGGACGCGCTGGACGATGTCGGCCACGGGGACGTCGACGCTGTCGCCGCTCGCCCGATCGCGCATCTCGACCTGGCCGTCGGCAAGACGCTTGCCCACGACGACGATGGTCGGCACGCCGATCAGTTCGGCGTCATTGAACTTCACGCCGGGAGACACGCCACGCCGGTCGTCCAGGAGCACCCGCACGCCCGCGGAGTCCAGCGCGGCTGCGATACCCTCCGCAGCCTCGAAGGGCGCGTCCTCCTTGCCGGTCGCCACGATGTGGACGTCGGCAGGCGACACCTCGCGTGGCCACACGAGGCCTTTGTCGTCGTGGTGCTGCTCCGCGACGGCCGCCACCGCCCGGGACACCCCGATGCCGTAGGAGCCCATGGTGACGGTGACCTGCTTTCCGTTCTCGTCGAGGACGGTGAGTCCGAGCGCATCGGCGTACTTGCGCCCGAGCTGGAAGATGTGGCCGATCTCGATGCCGCGCGCGATCTCGACGACCCCGCCGCACGCCGGGCACGGGTCGCCAGCCTCGATCTCGACCGCCTCGATCTCGCCGTCCGGCTCGAAGTCGCGGCCGCGCACGAGCCCGTAGACGTGGCGCCCGGGCTCATTGGCCCCGGTGATCCATGCAGTCCCGGCAGAGACGCGCGGATCGACGAGGAATCGGACGTTGCCCTCGCCGCCGAGGGCGCCGGGGCCGATGTATCCCTTCACGAGCCGGGGGTACTTCGGGAAGTCCGTCTCCTCGAAGGGCCGCACGGCCGCAGGACCGAGCGCCGCCTCCACGCGCTTGAGGTCGACCTCGCGATCCCCGGGGACACCGATGGCGACCGGCTCCTCGCGCCCGTCGGGGTACGTCGCCATGAGGACGACGTTCTTGAGCGTGTCGGACGCCTGCCAGGGCCGGTCCGCGCGACGGGTCTCCGCCCGGGAGTTCGAGACGTCGACCAAGCTCGCGATCGTGGGCGTGTCCGGCGTGTCGTGCACGACGGCCGGCGGGAGCCCGTCGATCGGCAGCGCCGTCCGCGCCGGGGTGACGACGGCCTCGACATTAGCTGCGTAATCGCACGAGGTGCACCGCACGAAGGTGTCCTCCCCCGACTCGGCAAGGGCCAGGAACTCCTCGCTCTTCGATCCGCCCATGGCCCCGGACTGGGCGGACACGATGACGTAGTCGAGCTCCAGCCGGTCGAAGGTCGAGACATAGGCGTCGCGATGCCGCAGGTACGACTTCTCGAGGCCGGCGTCGTCGATATCGAAGGAGTAGGAGTCCTTCATCACGAACTCTCGGCCCCGCAGGATCCCGGCACGTGGCCGCGCCTCATCGCGGTACTTGGTCTGAATCTGGTAGATGCACAGCGGGAGGTCCTTGTAGGACGAGTACTCGCCCTTGACCATCAGGGTGAACATCTCCTCATGCGTCGGCCCGAGCAGGTAGTCGCCGCCCTTGCGGTCCTGCAGGCGGAAGAGGTTGTCCCCGTACTCATCCCAGCGATGCGTGCGCTCATAGGGGTCGCGCGGCAGCAGGGCCGGGAAGTGAACCTCCTGGAATCCTGCGGAATCCATCTCCGAGCGGACGATCCCCTCGACGTTGCGGTAGGTGAGGTAACCCAGCGGCAGCCACGAGAAGATCCCCGGGGCCACGCGACGCACGTAGCCGGCGCGCACGAGGAGCCGATGACTGGGGACCTCCGCGTCCGCCGGATCCTCGCGCAAGGTGCGGAGGAAGAGCGTCGACATGCGCAGCAGCACGGGAATCCCATCTCGTCGAGGAGATCCGAGGATAGCGGCACCCCAGGGAGCATCCCTAGAAGAGGATCGTGGCGAAGGTGCCCACCTCCGAGAAGCCCACGGCGGCGTACGTGCGGCGGGCCGCCGCGTTGTAGTCGTTGACATAGAGGCTCACGATGGGGGCGCAGTGTCGGCGCGCGGCAGCGACCACCGCCGCCATCCCCGGCTCGGACAGGCCCGTGCCCCGCAGGTCGGGAGCCACCCACACTCCCTGAACCTGACAGGCGCCAGCCGTGGCCACGCCGATCTCCGCCTTGAACACGATGGCCCCCTCCTCGATGCGCGCGAGGGCGCGGCCATCGCGCACGATCTCGGCGATCCGCGCGCGATAGGCACTGCCTGAACCACCTGCGACCGGCGAGACCCCGACCTCTTCGGTGAACATGGCCACGCAGGCGGGCAGCAGGACGTCAATCTCGTCCTCGCGCACCGCACGAACCTGCGGGTCCGCGGGTACGCGCGGATCGTGCGCGATGGAGAGCAGCGGCTGGCAGGAGCGCACCTCCCTCGCCGCACCCCATGCGGGCTGGACGCGCGACCACAGGTCCAGCACCTCATCGGCGGGGCCCACGATGGACGAGCCCCGGCGGCCCGTGCGCCGCAGGCGTTCGGCGAACGCCGCACGTGACTCGTCATTGCTCGCGATGGGGATCACATTCGCGCCGACGTACAGCGCGCTCACGACCTCGTCTCCGCGATGGAAGACCCAAAGGTCAGCGCCCAGGCGCCCCAGGCTGCGCGCCTCGTCGAGGCGCGCCGTCACGAAGCAGTGCGTGACCGGGTCGCGCTCGAGGATCGCGCGCAGTGGAGGAAGGTCGTCCGGAGTGACCCCCCGGACCCGGGCGGACACGTCAGCCCACGGTGACGACGGGAGATCCGGCGTCCTCGCCCATCTCGTCGGCGAGCTTGAGGGCCTCCTCGATGAGGGTCTCCACGATCTGGTGCTCGGGCACAGTCTTGATGACCTCGCCCCGCACGAAGATCTGCCCCTTGCCGTTGCCGGAGGCCACGCCGAGGTCGGCCTCCCGGGCCTCGCCCGGGCCATTGACGACGCAGCCCATGACCGCGACCCTCAGCGGGACCTCGAGACCCTGCAGGCCCGCGGTGACCTGCTCGGCCAGCGTGTAGACGTCGACCTGAGCGCGCCCGCAGGACGGGCACGACACGATCTCGAGGCCGCGCTGGCGAAGGTTGAGGGATTCCAGGATGCCGATGCCCACCTTGACCTCCTCCACCGGAGGAGCGGACAGCGACACGCGGATGGTGTCGCCAATGCCCTGGGAGAGCAGTGCGCCGAAGGCCACTGCGGACTTGATCGTGCCCTGGAATGCGGGTCCGGCCTCCGTCACGCCGAGGTGAAGCGGGTAGTCGCTCTGCGCGGCAAGCAGCCGATAGGCCTGCACCATCGTCACGGGATCGTGATGCTTGACGGAGATCTTGATGTCGCCGAATCCGTGCTCCTCGAAGAGCGATGCCTCCCAGAGGGCCGACTCCACGAGCGCCTCGGGCGTTGCCTTGCCGTACTTTTTGAGCAGTCGCGGGTCGAGGGACCCGGCGTTGACGCCGATGCGGATCGGCGTACCGGTGTCGGAGGCTGCCCGGGCGATCTCCTTGACCTTGTCGTCGAACTGCTTGATGTTGCCGGGATTGACGCGCACGCCGGCACAGCCGGCCTCGATGGCCGCGAAGACGTACTTGGGCTGGAAGTGGATATCGGCCACCACCGGGATGCCGGACTTGCGAGCGATCTGGGGAAGTGCGTCGGCATCGTCCTGGCTGGGCACGGCGACCCGCACGATCTGGCAGCCCGCTGCCGTGAGCTCGGCGATCTGCTGCAGCGTGGCGTTGACGTCCGCGGTGAGGGTCGTCGCCATCGACTGCACGCTCACGGGGGCGTCACCACCGACGGCCACGGGGTGCGTCGGGTGCTTGAGCAGCAACTGGCGCGTGCGACGCCGAGGCGCGAGTACGGGGGGCGGCGGGGCGGGCAGGCCGAGATCGATGCTCACCGCTCCAGTATCCCCGAAGTCAGCACTCCCGACACCCGGGCTCAGCCCAGCGTGATGGGCTTGACCAGGTCGGCGAAGATGACGATCGCACCCATGGCGACAAGCACCGCGGCCACGGCGTAGGCGACCGGCAGGAGCCGGGCGACGTCCGCCGGGCCCGGATCGGGCTTGCCGCGCCAGCGCGCCACCTGGCGCCGGGCACCCTCGTAGAGCGCCCCCGCCACATGGCCGCCGTCGAGCGGCAGGATCGGGATGAGGTTGAAGAGGAAGAGGAAGAGGTTCAGGGAAGCGGCCAGCCCCAGGAACATGGCGATCTTGGCCTGCACCGGCTCGCCCGAGGCGACGACGTCGCCTCCCAGCCGGCTCACCCCGACCACGCTGACGGGGCTGTCGACCTGCCGGTCTCCCCCGCCGATGAGCGTGTCGGTGACGAGCTCGTAGAGACGCACGGGCAGCGACACCAGCGCGACCACGGAGCGGGCCGTCATGTCCCACATCTGCACGGGCACACTCGTCCACGGCTGGGGAACGTAGGCGACCTCGGGGCGAACCCCGATGAAGCCGGACGTCTGGGTGCCGCCGGTGGGGTTGCCGGCCTCGTCGTACGCGGGTCGGGTCACCTCGACGATCTCGACGGGCAGCACGACGGTGGTGCCGTCCGCACGCTGCACCGTGACGTCAGCGCTGCCGGCACCCGAGGCACGGATGCCGGCGGTCATCTCCTCCCATGACCCGGGCGCCTGGCCATTGACCGCGATGATGGTGTCGCCGGCGGTGAGCCCGGCCCGGGCAGCGGGCGACGGCGACGTCGCGCAGGTGCCATTGGCCGAGGCGGCGCCCGTGGGCAGGGATACCGACGGCGTGCAGGGCACCACCGAGGACACCTGCAGCGTGGGCTGCGGCACCCCGATGCCGACGAGGACGGCCGAGAAGAGCACGACCGCGATGAGCAGGTTCATGAACGGGCCACCCAGCATGATGATCACGCGGCGGTGCACCGGCAGCTTGTAGAAGACGCGGTTCTCGTCGCCCGGGGCGATCTCCTCCAGCGACTGCCGTCGCGCATCCTCGACGAGGGTCGCCATGCGGCCCGTGGACATGCGGCCCGCCGTACCCGCAGGGGCGCCCTTGGGCGGGGGCAGCATGCCGATCATCCGGATGTAACCGCCGACGGGGACAGCCTTGATGCCGTACGTCGTCTCGCCGCGCTTACGCGACCACACGGTGGGGCCGAATCCCACCATGTATTCGGTGACCTTGACGCCGAACTTCTTGGCGGGCACGAGGTGGCCGATCTCATGGAGGGCGATGGACCCCAGGATCATGAGGAAGAAGGCGACGATGCCGATGACCTCCCACATCAGCGCCCACTCCCCTCGATGACCTCGGTGGCCACGGCCCGTGCCCACGCATCCGCTTCAAGGACGCGCTCGACGGTCATGGCGTTCCCCCCATTGTCGGCCCCGAGATGGCGGTGAAGCACCTCGGCGACCGTGTCAACGATCCCCGGGAAGGCCAGCCGCCCCTCGAGGAAGGCCGCGACGGCCACCTCGTCGGCCGCATTGAAGACCGCCGGCGCCATGCCCCCAGCCGTGCCCGCCTCACGGGCCAGGCCGAGGGCGGGGAAGGCCTGCTCGTCGACGGGCTCGAACTCCCAGGACGTGGCCCGCGTCCAGTCGCACCCGGGCGCGGCCTCCGGAACGCGATCCGGCCACCCGAGCGCCCAGGCGATCGGGAGCCGCATGTCCGGGGGGCTGGCCTGGGCGATGGTCGAGCCGTCCGCGAACTCCACCATCGAGTGGACGACCGATTGCGGATGCACGACGACGTCGATGCGGTCGAGCGGAATGTCGAAGAGCAGGTGGGCCTCGATGACCTCGAGTCCCTTGTTGACCAGGGTCGCGGAGTTGATCGTCACGAGCGGGCCCATCGACCAGGTCGGATGCGCGAGGGCCTGCTCGGGCGTGACGTGCGCGAGGGCGTCGCGCGCCCACCCACGGAAGGGGCCGCCGCTCGCCGTGAGCACGAGACGGGACACCTCGTCCGCACGTCCCGCCATGATGCACTGGGCGAGCGCGGAGTGCTCGGAGTCGACCGGCCGGATCTGCCCGGGCCGAGCCCTCTCCCGGACCAGCGGACCGCCGATGATGAGCGACTCCTTGTTGGCCAGTGCCACGACATTGTCAGCCTCGAGGGCCCGCAGCGTGGGCACGAGCCCCGCCGCTCCTGCCATGCCATTGAGCACGACATCGCAGGCCTCGCGCGCCAGGTCGGCGGCCTCCTCGGCGCCGACCGCGACCCGGGCGACCCCGAACTCCCGTGCCTGCTCGCGGAGGACGTCGGGTTGGCCTCCCCCGGCCGCCAGCCCCACCACCCGGAATCGGCCGGGATTCCTCGCGATCACGTCGAGGGCCTGCACCCCGATAGACCCCGTGCTGCCCAGGATGATGATGTCCCTAGGCCCGCCCATACCGTGATTGTCCTACGCTCGACCCATGACCGACACCTTGACGCCCCCCACCACCGCGCTGCCGCAGGAGCGGCGCCTCGTGACGGAGATCCCCGGACCCCGCTCGCGGGAGCTCATGGAGCGGCGCGTGGCGGCGGTCTCGGCCGGTGTCGGCGGCACGATGCCGGTCTTCATCGACCGGGCCGGCGGCGGCGTGATCCTCGACGTTGACGGCAATTCCTTCATCGATCTTGGCTCTGGCATCGCCGTCACCACCGTGGGCAACGCCAATCCCAAGGTGGTGGAGCGGGTGCAGCGACAGGTCGCCGACAACACGCACACGTGCTTCATGGTGACTCCCTACGCCGGCTACGTCGAGGTGTGCGAAGCCCTCAACCGCCTCACCCCTGGCGATCACGCGAAGCGCTCGGCGCTGTTCAACTCCGGAGCCGAGGCCGTCGAGAACGCCGTGAAGATCGCCCGCGCCTTCACCAAGCGCCAGGCTGTCGTCGTCTTCGACCACGGCTACCACGGCCGCACGAACCTCACCATGGCGCTCACCGCGAAGAACATGCCCTACAAGCAGTCCTTCGGGCCCTTCGCGCCCGAGGTCTACCGCATGCCCATGTCCTACCCCTTCCGCGACGGACCCCACTCGGGGCCTGAGGTGGCGTCCTGGGCCACGACGAAGATGGACAAGGAGATCGGGGCCACCAATATCGCCGCCATCGTCATCGAGCCGATCCAGGGCGAGGGCGGCTTCATCGTGCCGGCTCCCGGCTTCCTCACCGCCCTGCGCGCCTACGCCGCCCAGTACGGGATCGTCTTCGTCGCCGACGAGATCCAGACCGGCTTCTGTCGCACCGGCCAGTGGTTCGCCAGCGAGCACGAGGGGATCGTGCCCGACCTCATCACCACCGCCAAGGGCATTGCCGGCGGCCTGCCGCTCGCGGCGGTGACCGGGCGCGCCGACATCATGGACGCGGTGCACGTGGGCGGCCTCGGCGGCACCTACGGCGGGAATCCCATCGCGTGCGCGGCCGCACTCGGCGCGATCGAGGCTATGGAGGAAGGCGACATGATCTCCCGGGCACGGGAGATCGAGGCACTCATGCTCCCCCGACTTGCCGACATGGCGACACGCGTGCCCGCCATCGGCAACATCCGCGGGCGCGGCGCCATGATCGCGATGGAGCTCGTCCAGCCCGGCACGCTGACCCCGGATCCCGACCTCACGGGCCGCGCGGCGAAGGCCTGCCATGCGCAGGGTGTGGTCGTGCTCACCGCCGGCACCTACGGCAATGTGCTGCGCTTCCTGCCTCCGCTGACGATCCCCGACCACCTGCTGCTCGAGGGGCTCGACGTCGTCGAGGCCGCCCTCGCTGGCTGACCCGACGGTGGCTCCGCAGGTCGATTCGCCTGTGCCGACGGTCACGCAGCGGCAGGCCCGCGGCGAGCAGGCCCGCACGGAGGTACCTCTTGCCGACCTCGGCGAGTACTCCCCCGCGTCCGGTCGAGCCGACCCGGTCGCCCTCCTCGAGAGCCAGTCAGAAACCCGGGTCCCCGGCCTCGTCCCAGTGCGCTACGGACGGATGCTCGCCTCGCCCTTCACGTTCTTCCGCGGCGCGGCCCTCATCATGGCGAGCGATCTCTCACGCCTCCCGCACAGCGACCTCGAGGCACAGCTGTGCGGGGACGCCCACCTGTCGAACTTCGGGGCTTTCGCGAGCCCGGAACGTCACCTTGTGTTCGACATCAACGACTTCGACGAGACCCATCCCGGGCCATTCGAATGGGACGTCAAGAGGCTCGTAACGAGCATGGAGGTCGCCGCCCGTGACCGCGGCTTCAGGAAGAAGGAACGCGCCGACATCGTCCTGCGGTGCGCGCAGTCCTACCGCGAGACCGTCGCCTCGCTCGCCACGATGGGCCGTCTGGACGTGTGGTATTCCACCTTGGACGTCGACCAGGCCATCGGGCAACTCATGCCGATGCTCAAGGCCAAGGATGCCAAGCGCAGCAGGGCGTCACTCGCCAAGGCGCGAACCCGCACATCCCTTCAGGCTGCGGACAAGCTCACGCGGATCGTCGACGGAGCCCGTCAGTTCGTCGACGATCCGCCCATCATCGAGCGCTTCGCGACGATCGTGGATGTCGACCACCTCGACGGCGCAGCATTGGCGGAGAGCTTCGCACGCAGCTGGCAGCAGTACACCGACTCGCTCCAGCCCGACCGCCGGCACCTCCTCTCGGGCTACTCCTTCGTCGACCTCGCCTTCAAGGTCGTCGGCGTGGGCAGCGTGGGGACTCGCGCGTGGGCAGTGCTGTGCCAGGGGCGCGATCCGAGTGATCTCCTCATGCTGCAAGTCAAGGAAGCCCAGGCGTCGGTCCTCGAGGCCTTCACTCGTCCTAGTGCCTACTCGCAGCACGGCGAGCGGGTGGTCCAAGGACAGCGGCTCCTTCAGTCGGCGAGCGACATCTTCCTCGGCTGGGCCCACTTCGAGTTCGAAGCGGAATCCTCGACCGACTACTACGTGCGGCAGCTGAGGGACTGGAAGGCGTCCGCCGACGTCGCAGCCATGAGCGCATCGGCCCTCAGCCTCTACGGAACGATGTGCGCCGGGGTGCTCGCCAAGGGACACGCACGCTCAGGGGATCGGGTGGCCCTTGCGGCATACCTCGATCAGGGAGCCGATTTCGACGAGGCCATGGCCCGCTTCGCCCGCGCTTATGCCGACCAGAACGAGGACGACTACCGCGCATTCTCGGGCGCGGCGGCCAGTGGCCGCATCACGGCCACGACCGACATCTAGGAGTCTCGGACCGACCAGACCTGGCCGTAGCCCTCGCGCAGGAGCGACAGATAGGGCACGGCGTCGAAGGCCTCTGGGCCGAGGACTCCCGCCCCCGACCACGCCCCCGAGGCCAGGAGCTCGAGGGCGATCACGGGATTCATGGCCGTCTGCCAGACGACCGCCTGGGTGCCGTACTCCCGCATGGTCCACTCGTTGTCGGCCACGTGGTAGAGGTATGACTCGCGCGGCCGACCATCGACAGCCGTGCCCGTCACCCACACTCCGGCGCAGGTCCTGCCGCTCATGCGGTCTCCCAGCGTCGCCGGATCCGGGAGGCAGGCGGCGACCACGTCACGCGGGCTTACGCGCTGCCCCTTGATCTCGACGGCATCCGTGCGATCGAGACCGAGCTTGTGCAGGGTCCTGAGCACGTCGATGAATTCGTCCCCGAGCCCGTACTTGAACGTGACTCGCCGGCAGTCGATCCAGCGCGGCATGAGCAGGACTTCCTCGTGCTCTACGTTGACGCACTCGACCGGGCCGATGCCCTCGGGGAAATCGAAGACCTCAGCCCCGGAGAAGGGCTCGGTCGTGAACCAGCCCCGAGCCTTCTCCCATATCACCGGCGGGTTGAGGCACTCCTCGATCGTCGTCCAGATCGAGAAGCTGGGCGCGAAGTCGTAGCCGGACACGACCAGGTTCGCACCGTCGCGCACGCCCAGCTCGTCGATCTCGGAGAAGAGGTGATCGGCGGCATAACGAGCGAGGACGTCGGCGAGGCCCGGCTCCACTCCCATCCCGCACAGGGCGAGGAGGCCGCGCTCCTCCCACGCGGGCGACGCGTCGAACTGCTCGTCCCCGAGCTTGATGAAGGTGTCACGGTGGGGAGTCGTCGGATGTGGCTGCGACAGGCTCATCGCGGTGTCCATGTAGTGGGCTCCCGCAGCGAAGGCGCCGTCGAAGATCGGCATGTCGAAGCGCGGGTCGACGACATTGAGCACGTGAGTGATGCCCTGCACACGGCATAGCTCGGACACGGCCTGAGCATCCGAGGCGTCGAGCCGGGCGAAGGTGAACCGCGGGTCGGCCGCGCGATCGGCGACCGTCCGTGCACGCGCCTCGTCGTAGTCGGCGCAGACCCAGTGCTCGAAGAAGTCACGCCGACGCGCAATGAGGGCCGCGCTCGTGCCTACTCCGCCGGATCCCACGGCAAGGACGCGCATCGTCACGGTTGGTCCCCCCGGTCGGCAAGGAGAGGCGTGAGTGGGCTCCAGCGGGTGCCGTCGGCAGCGTCACGGCGTCGACGAGCCATCGCCGACAGGGCCTCCAGGACGACCCGGTTGCCCAGGATCGCCGTGATGTCAGCGTGGTCGTAGGGAGGCGACACCTCGACCACGTCCATCCCCACCACGGGCAGCTCGAGGCAGATGCGGCGTACCGCATCGAGAAGCTGGCGCGAGGACAGGCCGCCGGGCTCCGGAGTGCCGGTGCCGGGCGCGTGACCCGGGTCGGCCACGTCGATGTCGACGGAGAGGAACACCCCGTCGCACTCGTCCAGGGCGATGGCGAATGACTCGGTGAGGCACTCGTCGAGGCCGCGGGCGACGATCTCGCTCATCTCATAGGAGCGCATCCCCTGACGCGCCATCCAGTCGAGGATGTCGGGCGGCGGCCAGTAGCCGCGCAGGCCGATCTGCAGGAAGCGATCGCCGCGGGCGGCGCCGGACTCGATGAGTCGCCGCATCGGCTGGCCGTGGCCGATGAGCGACCCGAACTCGATGTCGCCGGTGTCCGCGTGCGCATCGAAGTGCAGCACTGAGACCCGCCCCCAGCCGCGGGCGCGGGCGACACCTGTGACATCAGGCCACGTGATGGTGTGGTCACCGCCGAGCACGAGCGGGATCGCACCGGCCTCGGCCACCCGCTGCACGACCACCTCGAGGTCGGCGCAGGACTTCGCGGCGTCGCCGCTGAACATTTCGACATCGCCGCCGTCGACCACCCGGAGGTCCTTCAATCCGTCGGTCCGCAGTGCGAGGGAAGGCCGTGACCCATCGTGGGCGAGATAGCAGCCCATGCGGATCGCCTGCGGGCCGAAGCGCGCCCCGCTGCGGTACGACGTACCGCCGTCGAAGGGAGCGCCGATGATCACGACATCGGCCCCGGCAAAGGTCGACGGGTCGTCCAGATCGCAGGGATCGACGCCGAGGAAGGTGAGGTCCGGGCCGAACTGGCCGCCGTAGCGCGTCATCTGCCCACCCTAGTCCGGCCGACCAGTCTCAACTGTCGAATCCCAGGCCGATGCGGTCGAGGGTGCGCAGCCACAGGTTGCGGCGACCCTGACGGCGATCGGCCTTGTCGATGGCACGCCGCGTGATGCTGATCCCCAGACTGCGGACGGGCTGGGGCGGGAAAGGGATCGGCTTGGTCCGGACCATCTCCAATGACGTCCGCTCCGTGCGCTCGCCGGAGAGCGCGTCGAGCATGACCTGGGCTCCGAATCGGCTGGCTCCCACCCCGAGCCCGGTGAATCCGACGCTGTACGCGACGCGTCCCGAGTACGCGGTCCCCCAGAAGGCGCTGAAGCGAGAGCACGTGTCGATCGCGCCCGCCCAGGCGTGGGAGAAGCGCACTCCCTCCAGCTGCGGGAATGTGTGGCGGAAGTGCTCGGCGAGCCGCAGGAAGGGGGCCGGCTGTCGCTCGTGCCGCGGGTCGAAGCCTCCGTAGTAGGACGCGTCGTAGCCACCCCACAGGATGCGGCCATCCTCGGTCATCCGGTAGTAGTGGAACTGGTTGCCGGCATCGGCCATGCCGAACCTGTCGCTCCAGCCGATCGCCGCTCGCTGCCCTTCCGAGAGAGGCTCGGTCATGAGGACGGAGTCGTAGACGGGGACCACGTAGTGGCTCAGGCGACGCAGGAGCGGCGGATAGGCGCTCGTCGCCAGGGCTACGCGACGGGCCTGCACGGTCCCGAACTCCGTGGTCGCGCGCATGACGGAGCCGTCGGGTTCGAGCGTCAACACGCGCGTGCCCTCACAGATCTCGACACCCCGACGCCGGCAGGCGCTCGCCAGTCCCCAGGCAAGCCGCGCCGGGTCAGCCATCGCGACCCCGCGCCCGTCGAAAGTGGCCCCCAGGTAGGTGGGGGAATGAACCCGTGCCTGCATCGCGTCTCGGTCGAGGTACTCCACCTCGGCGCCCAGGGCGGCCGCCTCCGCGGGGATAGCCCTCAGGTGCTCGAGTTGCCACGGCTCGGTGGCCACATGGATCTCTCCCGAGCGCAGGAAGTCGCAGTCGATGCCCTCGGTGCGCACGGTCGCGTCGATGCCCTCGAGGTTGTCCCGGCCCAGGCGGACGAGTGTCGACATCTCCCCGGGCCACCGGCTCAGGCCATTGGCCATGCCGTGCGTGAGGGACGCGGCCACGAAGCCGCCATTGCGTCCCGTCGCGCCCTCGGCGATCCGGTCGCCTTCCACCAATACGACGTTCCACTCGGGGAAGCGCATGCGCGCCAGGTATGCCGTCCACAGTCCGCTGAAGCCTCCGCCGACCACGAGGAGGTCCGCCGGGATATCCCGAGTGAGCGGCGGCGAGGGGACGGGGCGGTCGGGCCGGTCAAGCCAGAAGGGCGCAAAGGTCACCTCGGACAGGGCATGACGCGCTTCCGACGAGACATGATCGGGAAAGGGCATGGGATATCAGGAACTGACGCTGCTCTCGAGCTTGCGGCGGCGACGGTAGTTGACGAACTGCGCGCTGAGCACGATGGCCAGGGCGATCACGAACACGAGGGTGGCCAGGGCATTCACCTGCACCGGGATGCCGCGCTGGGCCGCTCCCCAGATGTAGATGGGGAAGGTGACGACGGTGCCCGCGTTGAAGGCGCTGATGATGTAGTCGTCGAAGGAGAGGCTGAACCCCAGCAGGGCCGCACCGAGGATGCCGGGAAGGACGAGCGGGAAGGTCACGTAGCGGAACGTCGCCTTCGGATCGGCGTACAGGTCGCGAGCCGCCTCCTCCAGTCGAGGGTCCATGCCCTGCAGCCGGGCCTTCACGGTCACCACGACGAAGCTGATGATGAACATGATGTGGGCGATGGTGATCGTCCAGAACCCCAGCGGGAAGGCCAGGTTGAGGAACAGGGCCAGCAGGCTGGATCCCAGCACGACCTCGGGCGTCGCCATGGGCAGGAAGATGAGCAGATTGGTCGTGGACCGGCCACGGAAGCGGTAGCGCACGAGGGCGAAGGCGATCATCGTGCCGAGGATTGTGCCGACGAAGGTCGCGATGATGCCGATCTGGATGCTTGTGGCGAAGGACTGGCACACGCCCGGCACCCCGCAGAGGTTCTGCCATGCCTCGAGGGAGAACTCGTTCCAGGAGACATTGAACTTGCCGGCCGGCTTATTGAAGCTGAGGATCGCGACCACGGCGATGGGCACGAACAGGTAGACGAGGACGAGGATGCCGATAATCGCGATGATGTTCTTGCGCAGCCAGGACATCAGACCAGGTCCTCCGTCCCCGCTCGGCGGATGTAGACGAAGACCAAGGCCAGGATGATGGCCATGAGAATGAAGGACAGCGCACTCGCCGTCGGATAGTCGCGGAACTGCAGGAAGTTGGTCTGGATCGCATTGCCGACCATACGGTCACTCGGCGCTCCCAGCAGGGTGGCATTGATGTAGTCGCCGGATGCGGGGATGAAGGTGAGCAGCGTGCCGGCCACGACGCCCGGGAGGCTGAGGGGCCACACGACCTTGCGGAATCCGGTGAAGGGCGAGGCGTAGAGGTCGCTTGCCGCCTCGATGAGGCGCGGGTCGATGCGCTCCAGGGCCGCATAGAGCGGCAGGATCATGAAGGGCAGGAAGTTGTAGGTGAGGCCCAGTACGACGGCGATCGGCGTATTGAGGATGCGTCCCTCCGGCAGCAGGTGCAGGGCGTTCAACGCGGAGGTGATGAAGCCCTCGTCCGCGAGGATCGTGCGCCAGGCGTACGTGCGCAGGAGAAACGACGCGAAGAACGGTGCCACGACGAGGACCAGCAGCAGCGCCCGCCACTTGCCCGCCCGGAATGCGATGAAGTACGCCAGGGGGTAGGCGATGACGAGGGCCAGGACGGTGGCGATGCCCGAGAAGATGAACGACTTGATGAAGACCGGCCAGTACTCCTGCAGCGCCGCCCAGTAGTTGGAGATCTGGAGAGCGGGCTGGTAGACGCCGGACTTCGCCGTCGGCGCCTGCAGGCTCGTGAAGAACAGCGAGACGAGCGGGATGACGAAGAAGATCGTGAGCCACGCGATGCCCGGTATGAGCAGCAGGTACGCCGTGCGCGCACGACGCTGAACGCCGGGGGCCGACTGCGCCTTCGCACCCCCCGCGACGGGGGCCAGGGCCGGCATCTCAGTCCCCCGCGGGCACGTCGAGGCCGAAGGTGTGCGCGGGCGACCAGTGGAGGACCACCTCATCACCGACCTGGAGGATCTCCGCGGTCCGGTTCTGCTCGAAGACGGTCCACTCGTCGCCCCAGGTGGTCATCACGAGGTACTGCGTGGACACGCCGGTGAAGGAGGCGTCGGTGACCTTCCCGGTGACCCGGTTGTGCCGGTCGGGGACTGACGCAGAGGCCGTGGCCACCGCGAGCTTCTCGGGACGGACGCCGATGAGAAGGGCCCCCTGCTGGGGGCCTGATCGAGCGGCAGGAACCGTGAACGAGGCGCCATGGCCGCCCACCACGAGGTCGTCGCCCGACCGGCCGGAGACCGTGCCCTCGAGCAGGTTGGACTGGCCGAGGAAGTTCGCCACGAAGGCCGTCCTCGGCAGGTCGTAGATGTCGACCGGAGCGCCCATCTGCTCGATGCGCCCCTTGTTCATGACGGCGACCGTGTCGGCCATGGTCATGGCCTCCTCCTGGTCGTGTGTCACATGGACGAACGTCGTGCCGACCTCCGTCTGGATGCGCTTGAGCTCGATCTGCATCTGCCGGCGCAGCTTGAGGTCGAGTGCGCCGAGCGGCTCATCGAGGAGCAGGACGCCCGGCTTGTTGATCAGGGCGCGCGCCACGGCAACGCGCTGCTGCTGCCCTCCCGAGAGCTGAGCGGGCTTGCGGCGCGCCATCGGCCCGAGCTGCACCAGCTCCAGCATCTCGTTCACCGGCGCTGAGACATCCTTGATGCCACGTCGGCGCAGTCCGAAGGCGACATTCTCGAAGATGTCCAGATGGGGGAAGAGCGCGTAGGACTGGAATACCGTGTTGACCGGGCGCTTGAAGGGCTTTTCGCCGGTGATGTCCTGCGACCCGAGCAGGATCTGCCCGCTGGTGGGGTCCTCGAGCCCTGCCACCATGCGCAGCGTCGTTGTCTTGCCACACCCGGAGGGCCCCAGCAGGGCGAAGAACGATCCTGCGGGGATCGTGAGCGTGAGGTCGTCGACGGCAACGAAATCACCGAATGTCTTGGTCAGGTCGACCAGCCTGAGGTCCTGGACCTCTTCCCCAGCTGCAGCCACTCTCGCTCCCTTGTCCCATGCGCCGCCACACCCTACCGGGCGTCGCTACATCCCGATGGCCTTCTGGAACTGTCGCTGGTAGGAGACGTCCTGGTCGGCGGTGAGGGTCATGAAGACATAGGAGTTCGACAGGGTGGCGTCACTCGGGAAGATCCACTGGCTGTCGACCAGCGCGGGATCGATGTCGGCCATAGCCTCCTTGGCGCCCTTCACCGGCGAGACGTACTGGACGTACGCCGCCACCTCGGCCGCGACCTTGGGGTCGTAGTAGTAGTTCATCACCGTCTCGGCGTTCTTCTTGTGCGTGGCCACGGCCGGGATCAGCATGTTGTCGGTCCACAGCATGCCGCCCGTCTCGGGCAGCCCCACGCCGTACTTGTCGCCCAACTGGTACATGTCTCCCGACCACCCGATGACCGCGATGACGTCGCCGGTCTCCATCGCCGCGACGTAGTCGTTGCCCGTCACCTGCCGGATCTGGCCGCTGTCGACCTGCTTCTGGAGCTCGGCGATGGCCGCCTGGAACTGGTCATCGGTGAAATTGGAGGGATCAGCGCCCTGCCAGGCCATGATGATCCCCACGGTGTCACGCATCTCGGAGAGCACGGTGATGCGCCCCTTGAGCTTGGGATCCCACAGCTGATCCAGTGACGTGAGGGTGTCAGTGCCGAGCGTCTGCTTGAGCAGTTCCTTGTTCCAGCCGAAGGCCCCGAAGCCGGAAAACCACGGCATCGTGTAGGTGCGGCCGGGATCGAACGAGACGTCGAGGTACTTGGGCTGCATGTTGGCGAAGTTGGGGATGTTCGCCTTGTCGAGGGGGGCCACGAACCCGTTGCTGATCCACAGCGCGGCCATCCAGTCGGTGAGGACGACGATGTCGCGGTCGATGGACTGCCCTGACTCCAGCTGGGCGCGCACCTTGGCGTAGAACTCGTTGTTGTCGTTGACATCCTCGGTGTAGTTGACCGCGATGCCGGTCGCCGCCGTGAAGGCCTCGAGGGAGGGGTACTTGCCCGACTGGTCGTCGACATCGATGTAGAGGGGCCAGTTGGCCCAGTTGACGGTCTTCTCGGTGTCGGACACGTCCTGGGCCGTCGTCGGCGACGCCGCGTTGCTGCCGCTGGCCTCACCGCCCCCGCCCGCTCCGGCGCCGCAGGCCGCAGCCGTCGCCGCGATGCCGCTGATGCCCGCGACCTGCAGCAGGCGGCGGCGCGACAGCGCAGAGCGCTGGAGACGCACGATCTCGGCTGCCTCGGGGGACAGTGGGCGCTTGCTCATCATCTCTCCTCTGATGGTCAGGTGCTGCGGTCGGTGAAGATCGTGCGATGCCAGTCCTTGCGCGGGGCTCCGCTGATGTCCCAGGACACATGCTTCACGACGGTGTACTCGTCAAGGGAGTATCGCGACATGTCCTTGCCGAAGCCTGACTGCTTCATCCCACCGTGGGGCATCTCGCTCACGATCGGGATGTGGTCGTTGATCCACACGCAGCCGGACCTGATCTCGCGCTGGGCGCGCTGGGCGCGGTAGACATCGCGCGTCCAGGCCGAGGCGGCGAGGCCGTAGCGGGTGTCGTTGGCGAGGGCGATGCCCTCCTCATCGGAGTCGAACGGGAGGGCCACCAGGACCGGTCCGAAGACCTCCTCCTGGACGATCTCGGAGTCCTGGGCCGCGCCGGTGATGAGCGTGGGCGCGTAGAAGGCTCCCTTCGCGAGGTCGCCGGTCGGGACCTCGCCGCCAACGACCACCTGCGCCCCCGCGCCCCTGGCCCGGTCGACGAAGCCCGCGACCCGATCGCGCTGGGCCACGGTCACCAGGGGTCCGAGGTCCACCTCGGGGTCGCGAGGGTCGCCCACCCGGATGCTCGACAGGAGGTCGGCGATGCCACCGACCACGGCCTCGAAGAGGGGGCGCTGAACGTAGACCCGGGTCGCCGCGGTGCAGTCCTGGCCCGCATTGATGAGGGCCCCCGCGACGGCGCCATGGACCGCGGCCTCGACGTCGGCGTCGTCGAACACGACGAAGGGTGCCTTGCCCCCGAGCTCGAGGTGGACCCGGGCGGCGCGCCCTGCCGCGATCTCCATGACCCGGCGGCCGACGGGAGTCGAGCCCGTGAAGGAGACCATGCCGACGGCGGGGTGGCCGATGAGCGCCTCTCCGGCTACCGGGCCCCGGCCCACCACCACGTTGATGACCCCATCGGGGATCCCGGCCGCGGCCGCATCCTGGGCCAGCATGAGGGTCGTGAGCGGCGTGATCTCGGCCGGCTTGAGCACGATGGTGTTGCCGGCCGCGATGGCGGGGAGGACCTTCCACATCGCCATCTGCAGCGGATAGTTCCACGGCGCCACCGACCCCACGACGCCCACGGGCTCCCGTCGGATGACGGAGGTGTGGGTCGCGTCGTACTCCCCCGATGCCAGGCCCTCGAGCTGGCGCGCAGCGCCCGCGAAGAACACGACGTTGTCAATGGACCCGGGAACGTCGAACTCGGTCGCCAGGCGCAGGGTCTTGCCGGTCTGGCGGGACTCTACGAGTGCGTACTCATCAGCACGCGCCTCCAGGCGGGACGCGAGCCGGTGCAGGGCGGCGCCCCGCTCGGCCGGGGTGGCGGTCGCCCAGGCGGGGAAGGCCTCGCGGGCGGCGGACACCGCGGCATCCACCTCGGGGGCGCCGGCGAGGCCCACGGTCTCCACGACCGAGCCATCGGCCGGATCCACGACGTCGAGGGTCTCCCCCGAGGCGGCCTGGATCGGGGCGCCGTTCACGACTCCGGCCACGGGGCCTGCGACGCTCATCGACCTGCCTCCCAGGGGTGAATCCCTCCACATTAGCCGGGGTGGCCGTTTCGGGCGAGGGTTCGCCGGGGCCCCGCAATGGATCCGTGACCTGCCGGATGGCGTGCGCGCCCCACGACGACTTCGGGCAGCGGCCCGCGCGGGACCCGCCGTCCCGATTAGGGTGGCCGCGAGGCGGACAATCCGCCCGGTTGGCGAGGAGGAACGATGACGGTGGTGCGGGCGGCGCTCGTCCAGACCAGCTGGACGGGCGACAAGGAGTCGATGATCGTCGCTCACGAGGAGTACGCACGGCAGGCGGCGGCCCAGGGTGCCCAGGTGATGTGCTTCCAGGAGCTCTTCTACGGCCCGTACTTCTGCCAGGTGCAGGACACCAAGTTCTACGAGTACGCCGAGTCCATCCCGGGACCCACCACGGAGCGGTTCCAGGCCCTGGCCAAGGAGCTGGGCATGGTCCTCGTGCTGCCCATGTACGAGGAGGAGCAGCCTGGCGTCCTCTACAACACCGCGGCGGTCATCGATGCCGACGGCTCCTACCTCGGCAAGTACCGCAAGACCCACATCCCGCACGTGCCCGGCTTCTGGGAGAAGTTCTACTTCCGGCCCGGCAACCTCGGCTATCCGGTCTTCAACACCGCGGTCGGCAAGATCGGCGTCTACATCTGCTTCGACCGCCACTTCCCCGAGGGCTGGCGGGCCCTCGGCCTCAACGGGGCGCAGATCGTGTTCAACCCGTCGGCCACGTCCCGTGGCCTCTCGGCGTACCTGTGGAAGCTGGAGCAGCCCGCCTCCGCCGTCGCCAATGAGTACTTCATCGGCGCGATCAATCGTGTTGGCATCGAGGACCTCGGCGATGACGACTTCTACGGCACGAGCTACTTCGTGGACCCGGAGGGCAAGTTCGTGGGCGAGCCGGCCGACCCCTACCAGCCCGAGCTCATCGTGCGCGACCTCGACATGGACCTCATCGCCACGGTCCGCAACCGCTGGCCCTTCTACCGCGATCGCCGCCCCGACGCCTACGGCGACCTCACCCGACCCTGACCGGAGGCAGATATGCGCACCCTCATCCGCAACGGCTCCGTGGTGACGCCTCAGGGCATCCAGGCCATGGACGTCCTCGTGGACGGCGAGACGATCGCTGCCCTGCTCGCTCCTGCCTCATCGGAGGCGATGGCGGGCTCCGTCGATCGCGTCATCGATGCCGCGGGCAAGTACGTCGTCCCCGGGGGGATCGACGCGCACACCCACATGGAGTTGCCCTTCGGCGGGACATTCGCATCGGACACCTTCGAGACCGGCACTCGCGCAGCCGCCTGGGGCGGCACCACGACGATCATCGACTTCGCAGTGCAGCGCTACGGTGAGCGCGTCCAGGACGGACTGGCCGCCTGGCACTCCAAGGCCGGCGGCAATTGCTTCGTCGACTACGCCTTCCATCAGATCATCGGCGATGTCAACGACGACTCCCTCAAGGCCATGGACGAGCTCGTCGACGAGGGCATCACGAGCTTCAAGCTCTTCATGGCCTACCCGGGTGTCTTCTACAGCGATGACGGCCAGATCCTCCGCGCCATGCAGCAGGCCAAGACCAATGGCTCGATGATCATGATGCACGCCGAGAACGGCATCGCCATCGACGTGCTCGTCGCCCAGGCCCTCGCCCGCGGCGAGACCTCCCCGATCAACCACGGCCTCACCCGTCCCTGGGAGACCGAGGAGGAGGCCACCCATCGCGCGATCATGCTGGCGCGGATGACGGGTGCGCCGCTTTACATCGTCCACATGTCGGCCAAGCAGGCCGTGCAGACCCTCCAGGAGGCGCGCGACCTGGGCCTCAATGTCTTCGGCGAGACGTGTCCCCAGTACCTCTACCTCTCGCTCGAGGAGCAGCTCGGCGCTCCGGGCTTCGAGGGAGCCAAGTGGGTCTGCTCCACCCCGCTGCGTTCGCGCGAGGAGGGCCTCCAGGACGAGCTGTGGCGTTATCTGCGCACCAACGACCTGTCGATCGTGAGCACGGACCACTGCCCCTTCTGCTTCAAGGAGCAAAAGGAGCTCGGCCTCGGCGACTTCTCCAAGATCCCCAACGGGATCGGGTCTGTCGAGCATCGCATGGACCTCATCTACCAGGGTGTCGCCGACGGCAAGCTCTCCGTCGAGAGGTGGGTCGAGCTGTGCTCGACGACACCCGCCCGGATGTTCGGCCTCTACCCGCGCAAGGGCGCCATCGCGCCAGGATCCGACGCGGACATCGTGGTCTACGACCCGAATGGCCACACGAGCATCGGCTACGAGAAGACCCACCACATGAACATGGACCACAGCGCATGGGAGGGATTCGAGATCGACGGACATGTCGATGTCGTGATGTCCCGGGGCGAGGTCCTCGTCGACGACCAGGGCTTCCACGGCACCAAGGGCCGCGGCCAGTTCCTCAAGCGTGACCTGTCGCAATACCTCATCTAGACCGGATGGAGCACCGCGTGTACACGATTGACCATTGGATCGACGGCCGCAGGGCCGCCTCCACCTCGGGCAACACCGGCCCGGTCTTCAACCCGGCCACCGGCGCGCAGCAGGGCCAGGTGGCGCTGGCGTCCATCGCCGAGGTCGATGCCGCCGTGGCGTCGGCCAAGGAGGCATTCGCGTCCTGGCGATCCTCGTCCCTGTCGAAGCGCGCCGAGATCCTCTTCGCCTTCCGGCAGCAGGTGTACTCGCGGCGGGCGGAGATCGCCAACCTCGTGTCGCAGGAGCACGGGAAGGTTCCGTCCGATGCCGCGGGGGAGCTCGCCCGTGGCCTTGAGAACATCGAATTCGCGTGCGGAATCCCCCAGATGCTCAAGGGCTCCTACAGCGAGCAGGTCTCAGGAGGGGTGGACGTCTATTCGATCAAGCAGCCGCTCGGCGTCGTGGCCGGCATCACGCCGTTCAACTTCCCGGCCATGGTGCCCATGTGGATGTTCGCCAATGCCATCGCCACCGGCAATACCTTCGTCCTCAAGCCCAGCGAGAAGGATCCGTCGATCTCGCTGCTCCTCGCCGAGATGCTGACAGAGGCGGGCCTTCCCCCCGGCGTCTTCAACGTCATCCAGGGCGACAAGGTGGCGGTAGACCGGATCCTGGAGCATCCCGACATCGCAGCAGTGAGTTTCGTCGGCTCCACGCCCATCGCCAAGTACATCTACGCGACCGGCACGGCCAACGGCAAGCGCGTCCAGGCTCTCGGCGGCGCCAAGAACCACATGATCGTCCTGCCGGACGCGGACATCGACATGGCCGCGGACGCCGCGGTCAGCGCGGGCTACGGCTCCGCAGGCGAGCGATGCATGGCGATCTCCGTGGTCGTGGCCGTCGGGGATGCGGGCGATCGCCTCGTCGACGCCATCGCCGCCCGGCTTCCCAAGGTCAAGGTTGGCCCGGGCACCGACCCCGATGCCGAGATGGGCCCCCTCATCACCGGCGAGCACCGAGACAAGGTCGCGTCCTATCTCGCCGGTGCCGCGGGCGAAGGCGCCAGCGTGGTCGTCGACGGCCGCTCGGCCGACCTGCCCGACCAGGGGTTCTTCCTCGGTGTCTCCCTCGTCGATCACGTCAGGCCGGGCATGAAGGTCTACGACGACGAGATCTTCGGCCCCGTCCTGTCCGTGGTCCGCGTCGACACCTACGAGGAGGCGGTCGCCCTGATCAACCGCCATCAGTACGGCAACGGCACCGCGATCTTCACGCGTGACGGCGGCGCGGCCCGCCAGTTCCAGTTCGACATCCAGGTGGGCATGGTGGGGATCAACGTCCCGATCCCCGTCCCGGTCGCCTACTACAGCTTCGGGGGATGGAAGGCGTCTCTCTTCGGCGATGCCAACATCTATGGGCCCGCGGGTGTCGAGTTCTACACGCGCACCAAGACCGTGACCTCCCGCTGGCCCGACCCGTCGACATCCTCGGTCGACCTCGGCTTCCCCCGCACGCGATAGCGAAAGGACCCTCATGGAAATCGGCGTCGTCCTGCAGTGCACGCCCCCGGCGTCGAGGGTCGTCGACCTCGCGAAGCGTGCGGAGACCCTCGGCTTCGATTACGTCTGGACCTTCGACTCCCACATCCTCTGGGAGGAGCCCTACGTCATCTATTCGAGGATCCTCGACGAGACCCGCAAGGTCATCGTGGGTCCCATGGTGACCAACCCGACCACGCGCGATCTCACGGTCACCGCTTCCGTCTTCGCCACCCTCAACGAGATGTACGGCAACCGCACCGTGATCGGCCTTGGCCGCGGGGACTCGGCGGTCCGCGTGACGAATGGCAAGCCCGCGAGTGTCGCGGAGTTGCGCGAGGCCGTCGTCATGCTGAGGGACCTCACCAACGGGCGACCTGTCGACTACAAGGGCAGCTCGATCCGACTGCCCTGGGCCCGTGACTGCCACACCGGGGTCTTCGTCGCGGCGTACGGCCCTAAGGTTCTCGCCCTCACCGGCGAGGTCGGCGACGGCTTCATTCTGCAGCTCGCCGATCCGCAGATTGCCGCGTGGACGATCGAGGCCGTGCGCAATGCGGCGGAGGCCGCGGGCCGCAATCCCGACGATGTCTACATCTGCGTCGCGGCCCCGGCGTACGTCACCGACAACGTCGAGCATGCCCGTAACCAGCTCCGCTGGTTCGGCGGCATGGTGGGCAATCATGTCGCCGACATTGTCGAGCGCTACGGCGAGGGAGGCGGGGTCCCCAAGGCGCTCACGGACTACATCAAGGAGCGCCAGGGCTACGACTACAACCAGCATGGCAGGGCTGGCAATACGCACACCGACTTCGTCCCCGACGAGATCATCGACCGCTTCTGCATCATCGGACCGGTCGAGGAGCACATCCGTCGGCTCGAGGAGCTCAGGGCGCTGGGAGTGGACCAGTTCGCCATCTACCTGCAGCACGACGACAAGGACCACACGCTGCTGGAGTACGGCGAGCGCATCATTCCCGCCATGCAGGACACCGTGCTGGCGAAGGGCTGACATGGCCCAGCGCTCGTCGACCGTCGGATCGCGCGTCAAGCGGGGAGCGATCTCCCTGGGGTGGGCGCTCGGCGGTGTCCTGGTGGCCATCCTGCTCTGGGAGGGCGTCAAGCTCCTCGGGACCGCGATCACTTTGCCCTTCGAGACCAGCGACCAGGCGATGCCACACGTGTGGACGATCGTGTCAGGAGCCAGCCAGCCCGAGGTCCGCGGCTCCGACACTCCCGTCTGGGTCACCGTGCTCGTCGCGGCCATCTATACGCTCGTGATCGCCTTCGGCGGGTTCATCATCGGCGTGGCGGTGGGGCTACTCCTCGCCATCGTCATGCAGCGTTTCGCCTACCTGGAGCGCGGCCTGCTCCCCTTCGTCATCGCATCGCAAACGGTCCCGCTCATTGCCCTGGCCCCCCTCATCGTGGGCATCGGCAACCGGATCAGTTTCGGGCCCTTCGAGTGGGGCCAGACCCAGTCGATCATGTTCATCGCCGCCTACCTCGCGTTCTTCCCCCTGTCGGTGGGCGCACTGCGCGGCCTGAAGGCGGCGACGCCGACCCAGCTCGAGTTGATGCGGTCCTACGCCGCCACCCCCAGGCAAGCCCTGTGGAAGCTGCGCTTCCCCGCCTCGATCCCCTACCTGGTGCCCGCTCTCAAGGTGTCGGCGGCCGCGGCGGTCGTGGGCACGGTGGTAGCGCAGATTTCCACCGGCGATCGCGGCGGCATCGGACGACTCATCATCGAGTACGCGCGCGAGACGACAGCACAGCCGGCCAAGGTCTACATCGCCGTCATCGGCGCCATCGTGGTGGGCCTGATCGCCGCGGGGCTCGTCGCACTCCTTGACCTCTACCTCACGCGCAACCTGCCGAAGGAGAACCTCACGTGAGTCAGCTCGCCGTCCACGCCGAAGGCGTCTGGAAGATCTTCAATGAGGGCGCCACCAATGAGGTCACGGCGCTCTCCGAGGTGAATCTCGACGTGGGCGAGGGCGAGTTCGTCTCCCTCATCGGTCCCTCGGGCTGCGGCAAGAGCACCTTGCTGAGGGTCATTGCCGACCTCACGTCGGCCACGCGGGGGACGGTGTCCGTCGCTGGCATGACACCGCACGAGGCCCGGGAGCAGCACCAGTACGGCATGGCCTTCCAGCAGGCCGCACTCCTCGACTGGCGCACGGTCCGTCGCAATGTGGAGCTGCCGCTCGAGCTGGCGGGCTGGGACAAGGCCAAGCGCAAGGCGCGTGCGCTCGAGTTGCTCGAGATGGTCCAACTCCAGGACTTTGCTGAGCATCGCCCCTGGGAGCTCTCCGGTGGCATGCAGCAGCGCGTCGCCATCGCCCGCTCGCTCGCGACCGATCCCGAGATCCTGCTCATGGACGAGCCCTTCGGCGCCCTCGACGAGATGACCCGGGAGCGCATGCAAAACGAGCTCCTGCGCATCACCAAGGCGACGAAGACGTCGGTCATCTTCGTGACCCACTCCATTCCCGAGGCGGTCTACCTCTCCCATCGCGTCGTGGTGATGTCGCCGCGCCCGGGCCGGATCACCCATGTCGTCAATGTCGACCTCGGGGAGAGGTCCGAGGACACTCGCGAGTCCGATGCGTTCTTCGAGTCCGTCACCAAGGTCCGTGAAGCTCTCCGCGGGCGCGCGACGCCGGTCGGCGAGGGTGGAGCACGTCTGGCGGAGACATCGTGAAGGGGAGGCTCAACGCGATCTGGCCCCCGATCCTCATCGGGGCCCTCTTCCTGCTCGCCTGGCAGGCCCTCGTCGTCATCCAGGACATCAAGCCCTACCTGCTACCCGCGCCAAGCCTCATCTTCACCACCTTCACCACCAACCTCGGGCTCATGGCCGCGACAGGTCTCTATACGGCAACGACGGCGCTGCTTGGCCTCATTCTCGGCACCGTCATTGGCATCCTCTTCGCCATGGTGGCGCAGCGATTCTTCGTGGCGCGCAACCTCATGCTGCCGATCGCCGCAGGCATCGCGGCCGTGCCGATCGTCGCCTTGACCCCGATCCTCAACAACATGTTCGACATCACGAGCCGCACCCCGCGGGTCCTCATCACGGCGATCGTCGTGTTCTTCCCCATCTTCGTCAACGTCTACCGCGGGCTCACGGAGGTGTCGCCGGTGCAGTTGGAGCTGCTGCGCTCGCTCTCCGCGTCCCCTCGCACGGTGACGCGAGTCCTACGCATTCCCAATGCGCTTCCCTTCTTCTTCACAGGGCTCAAGGTGGCCGCTCCCCTCGCGGTCATCGCTGCACTCGTCGCCGAGTACTTCGGCGGACCCCAGGAGGGACTGGGGAGCAAGATCGCGTCGTCGGCAGCCAACTCCGCGTATGGACGGGCCTGGGCATACGTGGTGGTCGCGATCATCGTCGGGCTCGTGTTCTACCTGGTCACCCTGCTGTTGGAGAGGGTGGCGACACCGTGGGCTGGTCGATCCCGATCCGCCTGATGCAACCCACTGGAGGAAACATGAAGACAACACCGCGCGGTCGCCTGACGGCGATCGTCGGCGTCGTCGCCGTTGCCGGGATCACCCTGGCGGCGTGCGGAGGCGGCTCGAGTTCCAGCACGTCGAGTTCCGCGGCGCCCGCTTCGTCCAGCGCGGCCCCCGCGCCGGAGTCCTCGGAGGCGGAGCCGAGCCAGGAGACGTGCTCCGAGCTCACGCCGGTGAACTTGCAGCTGCAGTGGTTCGTGCAGGCGCAGTTCGGCGGCTACTACGCGGCCAAGGACAAGGGCTTCTACGAGGAGCAGTGCCTTGACGTCACCATCCTCGAAGGCGGCGTCGACATCGTCCCGCAGACGCAGCTCGCTCAGGGCGCGGCCGACTACGCGATCGCGTGGGTGCCCAAGGCCCTTGCCTCGCGCGAGCAGGGCGCCGGCATCGTCGACGTAGCCCAGGTCTTCCAGCGCTCCGGCACCCTGCAGGTGTCGTGGGCCGACTCGGGCATCAAGACGCCGGCCGACCTCAAGGGCAAGAAGGTCGGCAACTGGGGCTTCGGCAACGAGTTCGAGCTCTTCGCAGGCCTCACCCAGGCGGGCCTCAAGCCCGGCAAGGACGTCGAGCTGGTGCAGCAGCAGTTCGACATGCAGGCGCTGCTCAACCGCGAGATCGACGCCGCACAGGCGATGACCTACAACGAGTACGCCCAGCTCCTCGAGGCCGTGAATCCTGACACCGGCGAGCTCTACAAGCCCGAGGACTTCTCGGTCATCAACTGGAATGACGTCGGCACCGCCATGTACCAGGACGCCATCTGGGCCTCCGAGGAGCGGCTCTCCGATCCGACATACCAGGACACGACGCAGCGCTTCGTCACCGCGTCCCTCAAGGGCTGGATCTACTGCCGCGACAACGCCCAGGAGTGCGCCGACATCATCACGGCCAACGGCTCCAAGCTCGGCGCGAGCCACCAGCTCTGGATGATGAACGAGGTCAACAACCTCATCTGGCCGTCGCCGGCCGGCGTGGGCGTCATCGTCCCCGAGCTGTGGAAGCAGACAGTCGGTGTTGCTCTCAACACGGTCAACTCCGACGACGTCACGATCATCACTGCCGATCCCGGCGAGGCGGCGTTCACGAACCAGTACGCCACCGCGGCGAATGAAGCACTCACCGCGGAGGGCCTGAACACGACGGGCGATGCCTACGCACCGCTCTCGGTGACCCTCAAGGAGGGTGGCGCCTGACCGGCCCCCTCCCTTCGTTGAGTGGCGGGTTGTGTCGCTCGCTCCAGGCGTGTCGCGTGACACAACCCGCCACTCAACGACCTAGTCGAGGCTGGCCATCACATGCTTGATGCGGGTGTAGTCCTCGAATCCGTACATCGACAGGTCCTTGCCGTAGCCGGAGTGCTTGAAGCCTCCGTGCGGCATCTCGGCGACGAGCGGGATGTGGGTGTTGATCCACACGCAGCCGAAGTCGAGGTTGCGAGCCATCCGCATGGCCCGGCCGAAGTCCTTCGTCCACACGGACGATGCCAGTCCGTAGCGGACCCCGTTGGCCCAGGCCAGGGCCTCGGCCTCGTCGGTGAAACGCTGGACGGTGATGACCGGCCCGAAGATCTCGTTCTGGATCATCTCGTCGTCTTGGCGAAGGTGCGCGACCACGGTCGGCTCGACGTAGAAGCCGCGGTCGCCCTGGCGCTTGCCTCCGGCCGTCACCTCGGCGTGCGAGGGGACGCGATCCAGGAAGCCGAGGACGCGATCGAGCTGCGCCGCGTTGTTGACCGGGGGCACGAGGGCCTCTCCGCCGGGACCGTCCTCGAAGGTCGTCGCCGTGGCCTTCGCCTGCTCGGACAGCGCTGCCACGAAGTCGTCATAGACCCCCGGCCCGACCAGCATGCGCGTGGCCGCGGTGCAGTCCTGGCCGGCGTTGAAGTAGCCCGCCACCGCCAGCCACTCGGCCGCGGCCGCGACATCCGCATCGTCGAAGATGACGATCGGGGCCTTGCCGCCGAGCTCGAGGTGGACGCGCTTGACGTCGCGAGCGGCCTCGCCCGCCACCTCCATGCCCGCGCGAACCGAGCCGGTGATGGCCACCATCTGGGGCGTGGGGTGGGAGACCAGGAGCCGCCCGGTGTCACGGTCGCCGGTGATGACGTTGAGCACGCCCGGGGGGAGGATCTCCGCCTCGGTGATGAGCTCAGCCATCCGCACCGTCGACACCGGGGTCGTGTCGGAGGGCTTGAGGACGACCGCATTGCCGGCGGCGATCGCCGGGGCGTACTTCCAGACGGCCATCATCATCGGGTAGTTCCACGGGGTGACCTGGCCGATGACCCCGATGGGCTCCCGGCGAATGATCGAGGTGAAGCCCTTCATGTACTCGCCGGCCGCGCGACCTTCGAGCACGCGTGCCGCACCAGCGAAGAACCGAATCTGGTCGACCATCGGAGGGATCTCCTCCGACATGGTGACCGCGATGGGCTTGCCGGTGTTCTCGCTCTCGAGGGCTACGAGCTCCTCCGCGTGCTCCTCGAAGAGGTCGGCGATGGCCAGCAGGGCCTTCTGTCGCTCCGACGGCGTGGAGTCGCGCCAAGTCTCGAAGGCCGAGGCGGCGGCGGCGTAGGCGCGGTCGACGTCCTCGGCTCCGGACACGGGGGCCGAGGCGAAGACCGCCCCGGTACTGGGGTTGACGAGGTCCTGGGTCTGGCCGCTCGCGGCCGCGACCTTCTCCCCGCCGATGATGTTGTTGAGGACTCTGCTCACGTGCGTCCTTTGCGACCCGGGGCCCGCCCTGTGGCCGGCCTGGAGGGATCACGCTAGCGCCGCGGGGATGTCCCCGGGCAGGGACTCCCGTCCCGGGGTGCCGAGCCCTCCGGCCATGCCCCGGCTCCCCTACGCTGAGAGGACACCGACCAAGGGGAACGATGAGCATCGATCCGCAGTTCGTCACCGAGACCGGCTCCGACCGGCTCGCCGAGACGGCGCAGCGCCACCTATGGATGCACTTCACCCGGCACTCCATCTACGAGAGCGGGGAGGGCCACGTCCCCGTCATCGTCCGGGGCGAGGGCCCCTACGTGTGGGATGACCGGGGACGCCGCTACCTCGACGGCCTCGCCGGCCTCTTCGTCGTGCAGTTGGGACACGGCCGCACGGACCTGCCGGCCGCGGGAGCGCGCCAGGCCGAGGAGCTTGCCTTCTTCCCCGTGTGGTCCTACGCCCACCCGCGGGCCATCGAGCTGGCCGAGCGACTCGCCCACTACGCGCCCGGCGACCTCAATCGCGTCTTCTTCACCACCGGCGGCGGGGAAGCGGTCGAGAGCGCCTGGAAGCTCGCCAAGCAGTACTTCAAGCTCACGGGCAAGCCGACCAAGCACAAGGTCATCAGCCGGGCCATCGCTTACCACGGCACCCCGCACGGCGCCCTGTCCATCACCGGCCTGCCCACGGCCAAGGAGTTCTTTGAGCCGCTCGTGCCCACCGGCGTAAAGGTGCCCAACACCAACTTCTACCGGGCCCCGGAGGAGTACCGCTACGACGACAAGTCCTTCGGCCTGTGGGCCGCCGAGCGGATCCGCGAGGCCATCGAGTTCGAAGGCGCCAATACCGTCGCCGCGGTATTCCTCGAGCCGGTGCAGAACTCGGGAGGCTGCTTCCCTCCCCCGCCGGGCTACCTGGAGCGCGTGCGGGAGATCTGCGACGAGTACGACGTACTCCTGGTCGCCGACGAGACCATCACGGCGTTCGGGCGGATCGGCGACATGTTCGCGATCAACCGATTCGGCGTGCAGCCCGACATCATCACGTGCGCCAAGGGCATGACTTCCGGCTACGCCCCCCTCGGCGCGATGATCGCCAGCGACCGGCTCTTCGAGCCGTTCCGCGAGGGGCGCAATGCCTTCCTCCATGGCTACACCTGGGGCGGGCACCCGGTGTCGAGCGCCGTCGCACTGGCCAACCTCGATGCCTTCGAGCGCGAGGGCATCCTGCAGCACGTGCGGGAGAACGAGGCCGCCTTCCGCACCACGCTGGAGCGCCTCTATGACCTTCCGATCGTGGGTGACGTGCGTGGGGCTGGGTTCTTCTACGGCATCGAGCTCGTCAAGGATAGGGAGACCCGGGAGACCTTCGACGACGACGAGTCCGAGCGTCTCCTGCGCGGCTTCCTCGACAAGGCGCTCTTCGACAGCGGCCTGTACTGCCGGGCCGACGACCGCGGCGATCCGGTCATCCAGCTGGCGCCTCCCCTCATCTGCGGCCAGTCCCACTTCGACGAGATGGAGCAGATCCTGCGCTCCGTTCTCACCGAGGCCTGGTCGCGGCTATGAGCGCGCTGCCCGATCCCGGCTCCACCGCACGCACCCGGCTGCACCGGGTCCCCGAGAAGGCGATCACCGATCGCGAGGCCGCCTACGCCATCCTCGACTCGGGGCTCGTCGCCCATGTCGGCATCGCGGTTGAGGGCCAGCCGTACGTCGTTCCCGTGGCCTACGCACGCATCGGCGACGAGGTCGTTTTCCACGGATCCAGCGCATCACGACTGTTCCGCCTCGCCGCGGACGGCGTACCCCTCTGCCTCACCGTCACCCTGCTCGACGGGCTCGTGCTCGCCCGCAGCCTCTTCGAGTCCTCGATGCACTACCGCACTGTCATGGCGCTGGGCTGCTGCCGACTGCTCGAGGGCGACGAGGAGTTCGACTCCCTCATGGCACTGTCCGAGCGGCTCATGCCGGGGCGTCCGACCGAGGCGCGCGCGCCCCTGCCGCAGGAGCTCAAGGCGACCATCACCGTGGCCCTGCTCCTCGACGAGATCTCCGTGAAGGTCGGCGCTCGTCCGCCCGAGGATGTCCCCGAGGACCTCGTGGACCCGGTGTACTCGCGGATCTGGGCCGGGAGCGTGCCCATCGTGGAGTCCTTCGGGGAGCCCGTCCCCGATGAGATGGCGGATGGAGTGCCCGTCCCCGGATACGTGCGGGAGTGGCGCCGGTGACGGCATCCCTGTGGTGGGACACCCTGCCTCCGGACCTGCTCGCCCCGCTCGGCGCACCACTCACCCACGACACCGAGGCCGACGTGGCGATCGTCGGAGCGGGCTTCACGGGCCTGTGGACCGCGTACTACCTGCTCGACTCGGTGCCCGGGATTCGCGTGGCCCTCGTGGAGGCCGAGCATGCGGGCTTCGGCGCCAGTGGGCGCAACGGCGGCTGGGCGTCGGCTCTCTTCCCCGCGAGCATGTCAGCGGTCGCGCGGACCAGCAGTCGCGACGATGCGGTGCGACTCCAGCGGGCGATGCACGACTCCGTCGACGAGATCGGACGTGTCGCCGCACGCGAGGACTGGGCGATCGACTGGGCCAAGGGTGGCACCGTCATCGCCGCGCGCACCCCCGTGCAGTGGCAGCGGGCGCAGGAGGAGATCGCCGAGTGGCGGGCCTGGGGCTTCGGCGAGGAGGACTACGCCCTCCTCGGGCCCGAGACCGCGCGGCGCATCCTCAATGCCACCGATGTCCTCGGAGCGACGTACACCCCGCATTGTGCTGCTATCCACCCCGCGCGACTGGTCCGCAGCCTCGCGCGCGCCGTCGTCGCGCGCGGTGCCCGCCTCTACGAGCACACCCGAGCCACGGAGATCGCGCCGGGCGTCGTGCGTACGACGCACGGAAGCATCCGCGCACCGTACGTCGTGCGCGCGACCGAGGGCTACACGGCGAGCCTGCCCGGCTACAAGCGGGCCCTGGCCCCGGTGTACTCGCTCATGATCGCGACGGAGCCGCTGAGCGCCGGCGACTGGGACCGCATCGGCCTGGAGGCGCGCTCCACCTTCGCTGACGGGCGACACCTCATCATCTACGGGCAGCGCACGGCCGATGGCCGCCTTGCCTTCGGCGGGCGCGGCGCTCCGTATCACTACGGATCGCGCATCAAGCCCGAGTACGACCGCGATCCGCGTGTCTTCGCGGAACTTTGGCGCACGCTCACCGACCTGTTCCCCCACCTGGTGGGCCGCGCGGTGACGCACACCTGGGGCGGCGCACTGGGGATCCCCCGGGACTGGTTCGCGTCCTGCGGTCTCGAGGTGGCGACCGGCATGGCGTGGGCCGGCGGCTACGTCGGGGATGGCGTCGGCACGTCGAACCTCGCAGGCCGGACCCTCGCCGACCTCATCGCGGGCCGGTCCACCGACCTCACGACGCTGCCCTGGGTCGGGCACCGCTCACCGGACTGGGAGCCCGAGCCCGCCCGCTGGATCGGGGCCAACCTCGGCCTGCGCGTCATGAACGGCGCCGACGCCGAGGAGTCCCGCACCGGCCGCCCGTCGCGTCGCGCCGCGGTATTCGGGCGCTTCCTCGGCCACTAGGCCTCGGCTCAGGTGGGCTGGCAGTCCTGGGCGATGATGCGCTCGACGTCGGCCGGTGTCGCCGTCGACTGAGTCCAGTCGCTCACATCGGCCAGCACCTTGTCGACGGCCTTCTCCCGCTCCTCCGGGCCCACGACCGCCTGGGCCTCCATCCAGCGGCGCTTGACCTCCCAGCCCAACTCGCGACGCCGAAGGGCCGCTTGCATCGACGTCATCTGGTCCGCGGTCGCGTCGAGGCGCCAGACTTCGCGGACGGCCTCGGGAAGCTCGAGCCGGTAATCGTGACCGCCCTCGGCGAAGACGCCGGGGATGGGCGCGAGAGCGTTGAGCATGTCGATGAAGGTCATGAAGAACGTCGTCACCGGCACCCAGGTCGTGCCACGCGGGGAGCCCGGGGGGCGCTTGGCCTGCGGCCCGAGCCACGCGGGACGGCGCCAGAGCACCTCGAACCAGAACTTCGGGATGGGATCGTCGCCGTTCTGCAGGAGCAGGTAACGGACCTTGGCCCGCTCGGACGGCGGCAGGTCGCGCCAGTCGCCGATCCAGCGCGGGAGGTAGAGGGACCCAGGTCCCACCGCCGGGGGCTCGGACACCGAGCGCTGCCCCCAGATCTGCTGGCGCCACTTGGTCGCCTCCGGCGTGCCGATCCACAGGGCAGCCTCGAGGTTGAGGCCTTCCGGCCCGAAGACCCCCTGGCCCTCGAACATCTCCTCGCTCACCTGCGACCCGAGGCTCTCGCCGAAGAGGAACATGCGCGGGCGTCGGGCCGGATCCATCTTCGCGAGGCGCGAGGCGATGCCGGCGAACACCATGCTCGTCTGGTTGGTACCGCGCTTGACGTCCGTGAGCGACAGCGAGGACGGCAGGACGGAGTACTCGATCGCCATGCTCGCGCAGTTGCCGCGCGTGAGGTACTCGAACGTCTCGCACGCGACGTAGTTGACATAGCCGGAGCCCGTCGGAGACCACAGGGCGACGTAGGGCCGCTCGAGCGCCTTCGTGCGATCGATCTCGTCCAGGAGGACCTGGGCGCGCCCCTCCTCCGTGGAGGACGACTGCAGCGAGGAGTAGATGCGGATGGGCTGGGCCTGCGCAGGCTCCCCCATGACGCCGGAGATGCCCTCAGGGCGCAGCACCATGCTGAGCCAGCGCCGGCCCTCGCGACTCTGGTCCGCCCAGGAGCGGCCTGACACCGGGGAACCGGTGATCTCCGGGATGTCCGGCGGCTCCGCGTGGGCCGGCTCCATGCCCTCGCCCGCGCTGCCCAGCTTGCTGTCGACGAGTTTGAGGGCCCCCGCGGCGACCGCCGTGGTCGCGACTGCCGCGAGCACGCGGGCGGCGGTGCGGTGATCCTCGGGCGCGCCGCCCAGCACCTTGGTCACCCCGATGCCCCACAGCCGCGTGAGCCGGGACTCGACGGTGGCCAGCCCGAGGAGCGCCCCGGACACCGCGAGCCCGATGCCGGTGGCCACGGCCGGGTTGACGGTGCGGTTGAGGTCCTCCGCCATGTCGCCGCCGCGGTCGTCTCGGTGGGTGCCCAGCTCGA
>JBPCSL010000181.1:0-4975 GCA_051007175.1 Candidatus Nanopelagicales bacterium | reverse complement strand
CATGGCGAGGGCGAAGAACCACGACATGAGGACGGTGAAGATGACCCCGCCGCCGTCCTCGAGGACGAAGCGGATGAGCATGAAGATGAAGACCAGCGCCATGGCGATGAACCCGGCACGCCACAGGAACCCGGCGCTCACCGGCCAGGTGGCCCGCGAGGACGGCGCGGAGTCCGATGATGCGCCAGCGGAGGGTGGCGGGGCACTCGACGACATGGCGGCACCCTACCCTTGGCCCATGTCGATCGAGGGTGCAACAACCTGCCTCTGGTTCTCCGATGAGGCCCAGGAAGCAGCCGATTTCTACGTCGGGCTCTTCCCGGGCTCACGCGTTCTTTCCACGTCGTACTACCCGGCGGACGCCCAGCGACCTGCTGGCTCGGTGCTCACCGTGGAGTTCGAGCTCTTCGGCCAGCCCTTCCTCGCTCTGAACGGCGGGCCGGTCTACTCGCACTCGCCGGCGATCAGCTTCCAGGTGTTCTGCGAGACGCAGGAGGAGATCGACCGGGTCTGGGATGCTCTGGTCTCCGATGGGGGAGAGGAGAGCCGCTGCGGGTGGTGCTCCGATCGCTTCGGCGTGAGCTGGCAGGTGATCCCGCGACGGCTGACGCAGTTGCTCTCGAGTCCTGACCCCGGCGTGGCAGGTCGTGCGACCGAGGCCATGATGGGCATGTCGAAGATCGTCATCGCTGACCTCGAAGGAGCCTCGTGAACGTCGCCCTGTGGATCGCCGCCGGCCTGCTGGCCCTCGCCATGCTGGGCGCCGGCCTCATGAAGCTGGTGCGAAGCCCCGATCAACTGCGTGCAGCAGGCATGGGCTGGGTGGACCATGCCCCCTCCTGGGCACCCAAGGTGATCGGCCTGCTCGAGGTCCTCGGCGCGATCGGCCTCATCCTGCCCGCGCTCACCGGCATCGCCCCCATCCTCGTGCCGCTCGCGGCGACGGGCATCGCGGTGCTGATGCTCGGGGCCGTCGTCGTGCACATTCGCCTCAAGGACTCGCTGCGCGAGGCGCTGCCCGCGATCGTCCTCGCCCTGCTCGCCATCTTCGTCGCCTGGGGCCGCTTCGGTCCCTATGCGTTCTAGCCCGATCCGTCGATAAGGCCCAGACCCGGAAACCCTCAGCCCAAGGAGAACCATGACCATCGCCGTCGGTGATCGCATCCCCGATCTGCCCCTGCTCATCGTGAAGGACGGCATGCCCGCCCCTGCCACGTCGGGCGAGCTCCTCGGCTCGGGCCATGTGGTCCTCTTCGCCGTCCCCGGGGCCTTCACGCCGACCTGCTCCAACGTCCACCTGCCGTCCTTCGTCGAGACGGCGGCCGACCTCTCGGCGGCCGGGGTCGATCGGATCGTGTGCCTGTCGGTCAACGACCCGTTCGTCATGGCCGCCTGGGGCGCGTCGCAGGGCGTGGCGGAGGACATCGTGCTGGCCTCCGACGGCAATGCGGCGTTCACGCGGGCGATCGGCATGGACGTGGACGCCTCGCGCGGCCAAATGGGCATCCGCTCGAAGCGCTACGCCATGGTGATCGAGGACGGCGTCGTCACGACATTCCTCCCCGAGGAGGACGGCTTCTCCGCGCTCGTGAGCACCGGAGGCTGCGTCCTCGACGCCGTGCGCGGCTGAGGGACCCACGTGGGGTTCGTTGGCTAGTGGCCGCGGCGGTAGCCCTCGATGACTCCACTGAGGATCACTTCCCACGGGGTCGGCTCCAGGCCGAACATGGCGCGCGCGGCGCTGTCGTCGAGGACGAAGGGCCGGTCCCGCTGGTACGCCGTCTCCTGCAACTCGCGGATGCTGGAGTTGAAGACGCCGAGCACCTTCGCGAGGGCGGGGGAGAGCTGGGACACGCGCACCCGGGGCACGCTCGCGGCATCGGCGAGATCGTCGATGACCTGCCGCTGGGTGCGCGGGGCGTTGGTCGGCGCATGCCACGCGTGACCCCAGGCGCGCTCATCCGTGGCGACGGTGATGAGCATGCGGGCGACGTCGATCGGTGACGTCCACGAATGCGGCATGGTGACCGAACCGATCAGGCTGACTGACTTGCCCGCAAGGATGCGCGGCACCACGCGCGATGACCCGACGAGGGATTGCTCGCCCGCGTAGATGTAGTCGGAGCCGCGCACCTCGGTCGCGCGGATGCGCCCCGCGTCGTGGAGTGCCAGCGCGTCCAGCCACATGGCGGCACGCACGCGTCCCTTGGTGCCCCGGGAGGCGAGGGGCAGGGACTCGGTGAGCGGTCCGTCCACCGGGCCGTAGCCGTAGAGGTTCGAGCACGTGGCCAGGACTGCGCCGGTGCGCTCGGCATAGGCCAGGAACGCCGACGCCATCGGCGGCCAGTCCTGGGCCCAGCGGTGATAGGCCGGATTGGCGCAGTTGTAGATCGCCTCTGCCTCGGGCGCGACCTCGGTTAAGGCATCGACCGACGAGGCATCTGCGGCAACGCGCCGGATGCCGGGTCCGTCCGGGCCCGATCCGCTGCGTGTGATGACGATGACCTCCAAGCCTTCGTCGGCCAGCAGTCGCGCGACTTCCGAACCGACGCTGCCCGCCCCCACCACGAGATGCACGTTCATGACGATGTCCCCTTTGCCGTCACTTATCGAGCGAGGATGAGAAGTGCGCCGCCAACGAGCTCAATGACGAGGTAGAGCGCGGCGACCTTTGACAGTGATCGGTCGAGGGCCGCAGAGACGAGTCGGCCGACCGCCATGCCGAAAAGCGCTACTGCCACGGTGAGCGCGATGCCGGTGCGCAGGTCAGGGTCGAGGATGGCGTAGGCGAGTACGGCGGCGATTGCGAGGCCGAACCCGCCGTAGACGGCCCTGACCTCGCTGCGCCCGTCTGACGTCAGGGTCGGGATGCCGAATTGGCGCGTGACGACCGTGGGGGAGACCAGGGCTCCGATGCCCATGAGTGCGAATGCCGTGGCGAGAGCTGCGAGGATGAAGGAGGCAAGCATGCCCGTCATCCTTCCCGAAGTCCCACCCGGTCGTGTAGTCGCTTCAACGGCCCGGGCGCCCACCAGTTGGCATTGCCGGCGATCCGCATGAAGGCAGGCACGAGCAGGCCGCGCACGACGGTTGCGTCGAGGAGGATGGCGACGGTGACGCCGAGGCCGAGCTGCTTGATGTTGGTCGCTGAGCTGGCGAGGAAGGACGCGAAGACGATGGCGATGAGCAGCGCGGCCGCCGTGATGATCCGCCCGGTGCGTTGCAGGCCGAAGGCGACCGCATCCGTGGTGTCCATGCCTGCGTCGTGCTCCTCCTTGATGCGCGACAGCATGAAGATCTCGTAGTCCATCGACAGGGCGAACGCGATCACGCCGATGAGCACGAGTGTCGGCACGTCGACCGTGCCCGTGACCGTGTAGTCACCGGTGAGCCACTGCAGGCGACCGTCCTGGAAGACCCACACCAGGATGCCCAGGGTGGCGCCGAGGCTGAGGAGATTGAGCACGAAGGCCTTGATCGGGATCAGGATGCTGCCGGTGAAGAGGAAGAGGAGCACCATGGTGGTGATGGCCAGCCAGAGGATCACGATCCAAATGCGGTCCAGCACGCCTGATGTGGCGTCGTTCCACTCGGCGGCGGTACCCCCGACGAGGACCTCCTGCGCAGGAGCAGGCAGCGCGCGGATGTCGGTGACGAGGGCGGCGCCCTCAGGATCGATGGGCCGCACGCTGCTGATGGCCTCCAGGCGCACGGCGTCTGCCGTCGTCCAGGAGTCCGGCTGCGGGTTGGACGCGACGACGACTCCGTCGACGATCACGTCCGTCGGGGTCGTGACCCGCTCGACGCCGGGGAGCAGCGACACCTGCTCGGCGTAGGCACGCACGCCGGCTTCGCTCGTGGGATTGCTCAGCACGATGTTGTACGGCGACGCCTCATTGCCGGGGAAGCGTTCCTGCAGCACCTGCCCGGCCTGTGCCACCGGGTTGCTCGGCGGCAGCGCGCGCTCATCGACCTGGCCGAAGACTGCGCCGAGGGCGGGGGCCGCGAGCGCGAGCAGGAGGGCGACGGTGGCGACGAGCACCGGCCACGGGTAGCGCATGACGAAGCGGGAGATGCGCGCCCACGCGCCGTCGTCCTTGGGTGCGAGGTCGCCGCGGCGCACCTTGAGGCGGTTGACATTGCGCCCCAGGATCGCCAGGAGTGCGGGTATCGCCGTCAGCGCGCCGACGACGGCCAGCAGGCTCACGGCGATGCCGGCGTACGCAAAGGACTTGAGGAAGAACTGCGGGAAGATGAGCAGGGCGGCGAGCGCCAAGGCGACGGTGATCCCCGAGACGAAGACCGTGCGACCTGCCGTGCCGACCGTGGCCGCGACCGCGTCGGGCACGGCCTTGCCCGCTGCCAGCTCTTCTCGGAAGCGGTTGATGATGAGCAGCGAGTAGTCGATGCCGAGCGCCAGGCCGAGGCCCGTGACGAGGTTGAGCGCGAACACCGAGACGTCGGTGAACGTCGAGATGACCCAGAGCACGAAGAAGGAACCCATGATGGTCCCGCCCGCGACCAGGAAGGGCAGTCCTGCGGCCACGACCGAGCCGAAGACGAAGAGCAGGATGAGTGCCGTGATGGGGATCGCGATGGATTCGGCGCGCGCCAGATCGCCGGTGATGGTCTCGGTGAAGGCATTGCCGACGATGTCGCCGCCGAAGGCATAGACGACGAGGTCTCCGCGCTGACCGGCGAAGTCCGCCACGATCTCGGCGCTGAGCTCCTCGGTGTCGGCGCCTTCGGTTGCGTAGACCAGGGCGCGCGTCGTGTTGCCGTCATCGCCGAGGAAGGTGGGTGCGCCCCCGGTGGACCAGTAGGACAGGACCTCTTCGACGCCGGGCGTCTGGCTCACGTCGGCGAGGAGCTCCTGCGCCTGAGTCGCTCCAGCCTCGACCCCGCCGGGGGATTCGATCGCGAGGACCGCGACGGGATCGCGCGTGCCGAACTCGTCAGCGAGCGCGGCGGCCGC
>JBPCSL010000180.1:0-13790 GCA_051007175.1 Candidatus Nanopelagicales bacterium | reverse complement strand
GGCGTACGGCACGATGGCCCCGTGCGCCCCCAGAACCTTCCGGACCTGCTCGCTGCTGCGCGATCCCGCGCCGATGCTCTGGTCGAGGGGGTGCGCACCCTCGTCGAAGTCGAGTCGCCCAGCTCGGATCCCGCCGCGTGCCAGCGCTGCGTGAGCACGGCCGCGGACCTGGCCCAGGCGTGGCTCGGCACCCCCGCCACCGTGCGCGAGCACCGGGGCCGCGCCGTCTTGCAGTGGGGGCCGGCGCGTCCGCGCATCCTGCTCCTGGGGCACCTCGACACCGTCTGGCCCATCGGCACTCTCGAGCGGATCCCCTGGCAGGTCGAGGGCGACCGCATGCGCGGCCCCGGGATCTTCGACATGAAGGTGGGCGTCATCCAGGCCCTGGGGGCCCTGGCCCTGCTCGAGGCCGACCAGGACGACGGAGTCGGCGTGCTGCTCACCACCGATGAGGAGATCGGCTCGCTGGCATCCCGGGACATCATTGAGGAGACAGCACGCGATGCCGCGGCCGTGCTCGTGCTCGAGCCCTCCATCGACGGTGACCTGAAATCCGCGCGCAAGGGCACGTCCTGGTACGTCGTGGAGATCACCGGGCGCGCGGCGCACGCGGGCCTGGACCCGGAGAAGGGGATCAATGCCCTCGTCGAGGCGGCGGCGCTGATCCGCGACTGCGTCACCTGGGCGGATCCAGCCCTGGGCACAACCGTGACTCCGACAACCGCCCGCGCCGGGGTCACGGAGAACACCGTCCCGGACAAGGCGGTCGTCGGCATCGACGTGCGCGCATGGAGCTCGGAGGAACAGGAGCGCATCGATCGGCTCATGAGCGAGTGGCGGCCCTCGCATCCTGAGGCCACGGCGATCATCGTGAGCGGGGGCATCAACCGCCCCGCCATGGAGGAGTTCGCCGGGCGTGCGCTCGCCGAGCTTGCCGCTTCCTGCGCTGCAGGCCTAGGCCTAGCCCCGATCGGGGCGCGCGCCGTGGGAGGGGCCAGCGACGGCAATTTCACCGCGGCCCTGGGCGTCCCCACGCTCGATGGCATGGGTGCCGTCGGGGATGGCGCGCACGCCGATCACGAGTGGGCCAGCGTGTCCGCTCTCCCCGAGCGCACGGCCCTCGTCGCCGCCATCGTGGCCGCACTCCACGACGGGGCGGCCACGTGAGCCCGCACGCATCCGATTCGCGCATCGCCAGCGGCGAGTACGCCCTGGCGATCTACATGGCGATCACCCTGCTGGGCATCATCGCGGCCGCTAGCTGGAAGAACCTCTTCGCCGACTACGGCGAGCTCGTCGTCCTCATCATCGGAGGCACGATCACCGTCACGGTGGCCCACGCCTGGGCGACGGTGTCCGCTCACCGCCTCGCGCACCAGCGCGCGCTCACGTCCTCGGAGCGCCGCGAGGAGCTGCGCGGCGCCTGCGCCCTGCTCGCGGTCGGGCTCTTCGCGATCGTCACCCTCACTGTCAGTCACACGGTGACGGACAACCTGGGCGAGTCCGTCCTGCTCACCCTGCTGGTCCTCGTCGCCGTCCTCTTCGCCGTCGGCGTCGTGGGCGCCCGGCTCTCCGGCAAAGGCTGGTGGCGGTCCCTTGGCTGGGGCCTCATCGATGCCTCGATCGGCTTCGCCGTCCTAGTCGTGAAGGTCGTCTTCGGCAGCTAGACCGAGCGCAGCCCGACCGTGCCGTCGAGGCTGAAGGTGACGCTCGTGATCCCGCTCAGGCCCGGAATCGGGATCGAGATGTCGTTCATGGTGATCGTGCCGCCGAGGAGCAGGTGCTGCGGGTCATGGCCCGGCTGCGGGGTGGCCTCCACCGACATCGGCACATCGACCTGCCCGGCGTGGGCATTGCCCGCCACGGTCCACGGGTGGTTCGACGCCGACCCCTCGGCCTCGAAGATCAGCAGGTCGCCATCGAACCGCTTCACGAGGGCACGCGCAGCGCCCTGCATGAGGAAGTTCGACGCCTTGAGCTTCTCCAGCGACATCTCGATGCGCAGTCGCACCGCCGACGTCGCCACGTGCAGTTGTCCGCCCGTCACCGGGGCGCTGACCTCCAGCGAGGTCGGGAACTCGCGCGTCTGCAGGGTGATGGGGCTGCCCGGCTCGATGGTCCAGGTCCCGGGAGGCGTCGTCATGGCGCAAGACTGCCAGTCACCCGCGCACCCGCGAGCGATCGGGGTCGTAGAAGGGCGCGAACTGCAGGGTGGCGGGGTACGCCGTGCCGTTGACGATCACCTGGAAGCCGCCGCTGGCCAGCCAGTCGCCGGTCACTCCCTCGCTCCTGTCGACGGTGGCCAGGCCCACGGACGTGCCGAGGGTGTGGCCGAATCCCCCCACCTGCAGGTGCCCCACCCGTACGCCGTCCTTGTGGACGGGCTCGCCGCCGTGCAGCAACGGCACCGGATCGTCGACCCGCAGAGGCACGAGTCGGCTGGTGCGATCCGCGCGCAGCCTCTCCAACGCTTCCCTCCCCCGGAAGGCCGTGGGCTTGTCCCAGGCCACGGCAAAGGCCAGGCCCGCGGACACCGGAGTGTCCGTGACATCGATGTCCACGCCGTAGTCGCGGTAGGCCTTCTCAAGCCGGAGGCCATGCAGGGCCGCGAGTCCCACCGGCCGGAACCCGAGGTCCGCACCGGCCTCCTCGAGCACGCGCCACACGGACACGGCCTGGTCGCTGGGGATGAGCAGTTCGAAGCCCAGCTCGCCGACGTACGTGACGCGCAAAGCGCGCACGCGGGAGTAGCCCACCTCGATGTCCCGCGAGGTGAGGTAGGGGAACGCCGCTTCCGAGAGGTCGTCGGGACTCACGCGCTGGAGCAACTCGCGTGACCGCGGGCCCTGGACGGTGAGGAGGCAGTACGCCGCCGTCATGTCCGTCACGGTGGCGAACTCGCCATCACCCACCTCGTCGCGCAGCATGCGCTCCACGCGACGATGGGAGACATCGGACACGATGACCATGAACGCGTCCTGGTCGAGGCGTGTCACCGTGAGATCAGCCTCGATGCCGCCGCGCTCATTGCACCACTGGGTGTAGACAACGGCTCCGACGTCGGCCACCACGGCGTTGGCGCTCAGCCGGTCGAGGATGGCTCCGGCATGCGGGCCCTGCACCAGGAACTTCGACATCAGGGTCATGTCGATGGCGCCGACGGCCTCGCGGATCACCCGATGCTCCTCTGCCACCCACGGAGACCAGAAGCCTCGGCCCCAGGCGCGCGGCATCTCGCGCGGCTCCTCGCCCGCCGGGGTGAACCACTCCACGAACTCCCACCCGTGCGACACCGCGAAGTGGGCGCGCCTCTCCGCCCACACCTCATGCAGGGGCGATCGCCGAATGCCCCGGGCCGTGTGCGGATGGAAGGTCGGATAGCTGCCATCGCCGAAGAGGACACCGAGCTGCTCGACGATGCGCTCCGAGCGGAAGCGCTCGGAATTCTCGAAGGGCAGGGCTCGCTCCACGGTGTAGCCGGCATTGTCGACGGGGCAGACTCCCTCGGTCATCCACGTGGCCATCACGCTGCCGACACCGCCGCCGAGGAGGATGCCCACGGAGTTCAGCCCGGCTGCCACCCACAGGCCCTCGACTTCCGGCACCGGGCCCAGCATGGGCGCGACATCAGCCGTGAAGCTCTCCGGCCCGCAGAAGAAGGTGCGCACGCCCACGTCGGAGAGCGAGGGAATGCGCGCCATGGCCTTCTCCAGATGCGGCGTCATGCGATCCCAGTCGGGAGGGATGGTGCCGAAGGCGAAGTCGTCGGGCGCCCCCTCGGGGTGCCAGCCGGCCGCCACCGGCTCGAAGAGCCCGACGAGCATGCCGCCCCCCTCCTCGCGGAAGTAGCCGTAGCAGTCGAGGTCCTCGATGATCGGCAGGTCGCGATGGATCCCCTCCATGGGCTCGGTGAGCAGGTAGTAATGCTCGGCCGCCTGCAGCGGGATGTCCACGCCGGCCTTGCGCCCGAGCTGGCGGGTCCACAGCCCCGCCGCCAGCACCACCATGTCGGCCTCGACGTCACCGCAGTCGGTGGTGACGCCCGTGACGCGCTGTCCGCGCTGCAGGAAGCCGGTGACGCGGACACCCTCCACGATGACGGCGCCGCCCATCCGTGCGCCCTTCGCCATCGCCGTCGCCACACCCACCGGATCGGCGCGACCTTCATCGGCGACGTAGGAGCCGCCCACCAGGTCATCCACCTTCGCCAGCGGGAACAGCTCGGCGATCTGGTCGGGGGTGACGATCTCGTTGGGTACGCCGAACCCCACCTGGAAGTCCCGCTCGCGGACCAGCGTCTCCATGCGTGCGGCATGGGTCGCAATGGAGAGATGGCCCACCGGTCGGAAGCCTGTGGAATGCCCCGTCTCCTCCTCCAGGCGCTCGTAGAGGTCACGCGAGTAGCGGCACATCCACAGCGACGTCTCGTCATGGAAGCCGGCACTCGTGATGAGCCCGGCGGCATGCCAGGTGGTCCCCGCCGTGAGCGAATCCTTCTCCAGCAGCAGGACGTCGGAGACGCCGAGCTTGGTGAGGTGGTAGGCGATGGAGCAGCCAATGACACCACCGCCGACGATCACGATGCGGGCCCGCGCGGGCAGGGATTCCACTCTTCCTCCAGTATCAGGCGCTCGACGCGCGCTCAGAGATTGCCGGCGATGGAGCCGAGGTCAGCCGAGTCTCCCTGCCTCTTCGACCAGCCACGGTACGCGAGCCAGCCCAGCACGATCACGAGCGTCGACACCAGCAGGATGATGGTGGCCATCGCGTTGAGGGCGGGAGTCGGTGCGGCGCGAGCAGTCTGGTAGATCCGCATCGATGTCGTCTCGGTCGCGGCATCCGAGGACAGGTAGCGGACGATGACGAAGTCATCGAGGCAGTCGGCGAAGACCAGGATGGCGCTCACCAGGATCGCCGGGAAGAGCATCGGCAGGATCACCCGCCGCACCGCGCCGAGCGCCGAGGCCCCGAGGTCGCGCGCGGCCTCCTCGTAGTGCGTGCCGATCGTGAGCAGGCGCGCACGGCAGATGACGATGGGGTAGGCGAGCTGGAACGTCACCAGGCCGATGACCTGCGCCCATGTCCCGAGGCCGAAGGGCGTGGCGAGGTAGGTGACCATGAAGAGCAGGCCGATGGCGAGGGCGATCTCCGGGATGACGAACGTGATGAGCGCGAGGAAGTTGGCGCCCGACGGGATGCGGCCGCGCCAGCGATCCAAGGCGATGGCGAAGCAGACGCCGAGCGGGACGACGATCAGGGTCGTGATCACGGCGAGCAGCACCGTGTGCGTGAGCGCAGTGCGAAGGGACGGGTCGTTCATGACCGACCCGTCGGGATCCCAGGTGTACCAGCGCAGGGAGAAGCCCTGCCAGGAGCTGCGCGAACGCCCCGCATTGAAGGAGAAGAGGACCGTGATGAGCACCGGGACCAGGGCCCACAGCAGGTAGATCACGGTGACCGTCGCGAGGCCGTGTGCACGGGCCTCGGAACTCCCGCGCACACGGCGACGCCTGCCCCTCGCGGACTCCTCCAGGATGGCCTCCGCAGGCGCGGCCGACACCGTCATGACCTCACCTCCGCGCGCGCATTGCTGCGCGTGTAGAGAACCATCGGCACCAGGAGGACGAGGAGCACGAGGATGAGCAGTGCCCCGGCCTGCCCAGCCTGCCCGGGCGCCACAATCGACAGGTTGATGAGATTGCCGATCATGGAGGTGCTCGGCGACTTCGACAGCATGTCGGACGTGAAGTAATCGCCCATCATCGGCAGCGCGATGAGCAAGGTCCCGGCGACGACTCCGGGCAGGCTCATGGGGAGGATTACCCGCCGGAAGAGGTCGAATCCACTCGCCCCCAGGTCACGCCCCGCCTCGAGCAGGCTGGGACTGATCCGGTCGAGGGCAGCGAAGAGCGGCAGGATCATATAGGGCACATAGCCGTAGATGAGCCCCATGACCACCGTGAAGGGGTTGCCGCTCAGCCAGTTGACGTCGAGGGGCACGACGCCGCCGAGCGTGATGACGGTGTTGACGAGGCCGTCCGGCTGGAGCAAGTTGATCCACGCGAGCATGCGCATCATGTACGAGATCCAGAAGGGCGCGATGAGCAGCGCCAGGACAAGCCCGCGGCGCCTTCCCGCGTAGCGGGCCGTGAAGTACGCCACGGGGAAGGCGATGATCAGGCATGCCGCCACGGCGATCGCGACGTACAGAAGGGTGCGCAGGACAGCAGGCAGGTAGAAGTTGTCCGGACCGAAGAGCCGATCCCAGACGACCTGAAGTTGGGTGAACTGCCACTCCAGCGGATTCCAGACAGGCACCGGCGAGCGGAAGAGGGGGTCGACCGTCCCGAAGGCGACACAGAAGACCACGTAGAGGGGCACGAGGAAGAACACCGCGATCCACACGATCGCCGGGAGGCCCAGGATCGGCCAGAGCAGCCGCGAGAGCCCTCCTCGCACGTCAGGCACCGGCCTTGAACTGCTGCCAGATGGCCTGGTACTCCGTCTCCACGTCCGGCGGGAGCTCCAGCAGCGGGTATCCGACGTTGAACCACTCGGGCTTGACGACGGCCGGAGCGAGGTTCTCCGGAATGAGGCCGTCCGCCACCATCGACTCGGGCGTCAGGCTTCGCAGGGGCGGCTGGTAGCCCACCCACCCGAAGTTCTTTAGGGAGACGTCGTTGTCCAGCATGAAGTTGAGGAAATGGTGGGCTAGCACAGGGTTCTCACCGCCCTTAAGGACGCACATGAAGTCGTTATTGATGAGACCCCGACCGTCGGGCGGACTCCAATACCGGAGGACGGACGCGTCGACGCCTTCCGGCATGTAGTACTGGGCGGTGATCATGTCCCCGGACCAGCACTGCGACAGGGAGAGGACTCCCTCGGGAATGTCCGTGTAGCCCGTGATCGTCACGCGCGGCCGGCTCGCGGCCTGCATCTCCATCATCGCGTCGCGCGCCGCCCCTAGGGCAGCAGGATCGGATGTGTTGACGTCGGTCCCGCCATTGCGCAGGATCGTCATCCCGATGACCTCGCGGTCGTCGTCGAGGACGGCGATCTCACCCGCATACTTGGAATCCCAGAGGACGTCGTACGGATTGGGACGGGCAGCGATGTCCTCGGGAATGAGGTCGTGTCGCCATCCGATGCCGGTCGTGTAGATGACGTAGGGCACGGTGTACTGCCAGCCCTGGTCATACCAGGGGTTCTGGAACTCCTCCCACACGTTGTCGATGTGGGGGATGTAGTCGTGATTGAGCGGCCGAATGAGGTTGCCCACGACCAGCTTGCCGATGTTGTTGTAGGACAGGAAGGACAGGTCGTAGGGCACCGTGCCGCTACGGATCTTCGTGATCGCTTCCTGGTAGTCATTGAAGGTCGACACCTCGACGTTCACGTCGTAGTCGGCGTACTCCTTCTGGAAGTCCTTGACGACACCCTTGTCCAGGTAGTCGGAATACGTGTAGACGCGCAGGGTCGCATTGGCCTCGGGCTCCAGGCCCGAGGCGATCGGCTCATTGCCGGGGTTGATCGGCCACGTCACCGGGTTCTGCGGCGACGCCAGGGGGATGGCCGCGGCCGAGGAGGTCGCTCCGGATCCCGACGCCGATGCCGCCGAGCTGGGAGCCCCCAGCGGCTGTGCCCGGGCGCACGCCGTCAACGCCCAGGCACCCGGGATTGCGAGGGCCGAGGCTTGCAGGAGCCGCCGGCGAGAGAGCGGTCGGTGATGCTCGGGCACGGCAGTACCTCGACTTCCCCTCGGCGTCCGATCTGTCGCCCTAGACTGTGCCACCGCACAGCCTTTGGCAAGGGAATCCGACGAAACACCGGGAGGGTGCGTGTCGCGCAGGACAGGGGACCGCGACTAGTGCGCGGCGGCTCCGTCGATGCCGTGGACCTGGAGAAGTCCTACGCCGACGTCGAGGCGGTGCGTGGCATCAACCTGTCCATCGCGGCAGGTGAGTTCTTCAGCCTCCTGGGCCCCTCCGGTTGCGGCAAGACGACCACGCTGCGCATGATCGCCGGCTTCGAGACGCCCACCGCGGGCCAGGTGCTCATCGACGGCGAGGACGTGTCGCGCGTGCCCCCGAACGACCGTCCCGTGAACACCGTCTTCCAGAACTACGCTCTCTTCCCCTTCATGTCCGTCGAGGACAACGTCGCCTTCGGGCTGCGCTACCAGAAGGCGGGCAAGGCCGAGGACCGTCGCAGGGTGGGCGAGGCACTCGAGATGGTGCGCATGGGGCAGTACGCCAAGCGGCGTCCCGGGCAGCTCTCCGGCGGGCAGCAGCAGCGCGTGGCCCTCGCCCGGGCAATCGTCCTCAATCCGCGCGTTCTCCTGCTGGACGAACCACTCGGCGCCCTGGACGCGAAACTCCGCAAGACACTGCAGATCGAGTTGAAGTCCCTCCAGGAATCCCTTGGCATCACCTTCATCTACGTGACGCACGACCAGGAGGAGGCACTCACCATGTCGGACCGCCTGGCGGTCATGGCCGCGGGGTGCGTCGAGCAGGTCGGCACTCCCGTCGACGTCTACGACTCCCCCGCCACCGCCTACGTGGCGGACTTCCTCGGCAGTGCCAATGTCGTGGACGTGGAGATCCTCGGCTCCGCAGGCGAGGGTCGGGCGACGGTGAACCTGGGTGGAGCGAGGCTCACCTGCCAGGCCACGACGCTGGATGCGCCGGCGAAGTTGGTGATCCGGCCGGAGCGACTGCTCCTGGAGCCCACCGACGAGGAGAGCGGCCAGATCCCCGGGGTCGTCGAGCGCACGGTGTATCAGGGGGCCACCACGGACATTCACGTGCGGCTGACCGACGGGTCATTCCTCGTCGTACGCCGGCCCAGCGAGCGCGCGGGCGCTCACGGACCGGGCGAGCAGGTCACCGTGCACTGCCGCGCCGATGCGATGCGGCTGCTGCCGACCGGCGCACTGTCCTGACGGGCGTGCGGCTAGGCCTTCGACGACTGCTGCACCGCGGCGAGCGGCTGGTGGAGGTAGCCGCGCGCCACCATCGTCACGAACTGGTAGATCGCGTCCTCGTCGGGAGCGAGCGGGCCGGGGACGGCGAATCCGCTCTCCATGCCGCGCTGCACCGACTCGCACGCGGCCCAGTCCTCGCGATTGGTGATGTCCCAGAAGTCCGTGGCATACGCGGGGTCGAACCCCGGGAGCGAGGTCGCCTCGGGCGGGAACGCCCACGCGCACTCAACCCAGGTCTCCCCCGGTGACAGCGGGATGGCGCGGTGCGTCATCACGTAGTCGGGGTGCAGGCTTACGAGGAGATTGGGGAAGATCCCGATGTAGTCGATCCGGCGCTTCTCCACCTCGCTGAGGCCCGGGATGAAGGCGCCGTCGGAGTGGCCGTCGAGCGACATGGTGACGGCGTGCTCGCGAAGGTCGAGGAAGCCGCCCACCCACGCACCACTCGAGGGCGCCCAGTTCTCGCCACTCTCCGGCGGACTCACCTGGCACAGCTCCGGGTGAATCGAGGAGCAGTGGTAGCACTCCTGGTAGTTCTCATTGATGATCTTCCAGTTGGCCTTAATCACGTACTCATGGCGACCCCGGACCTCGAGCGTCTCGAGACGATAGGGCGCGATCCGATCTTCGAGGCCCGCGAGATGCTGCGACAGCGGCCCTGCCTGGCCCGAGGGGTCGACGAAGACGAGCCCGTGCCACTCCTCCACCGCCAACTGTCGGAGCGGGAACTCCGACATGTCAAAGGAGGCGAAGCCGCCGTAACCGGCCGCGCTGAACAGTTCACCGTCGAGCCGGTAGGACCACGAGTGATACGGGCACGTGATCGCCCGCGCCCTGGCCGTGCCATTGCAGGGCAGGATCTCGTGGCCCCGGTGCCGACACACATTGGCGAACGCCCGCAGCGTGCCGTCCTCGCCCCTCACCAGGAGGATCGACGAGTCCCCGGCTCGCTCGGCTCGCTGCATCCCCGGCTCGGCGATATCGGCACTGCGCCCCACGCAGGTCCAGCCACGGAAGAAGTGGCGCCTCTCCCAGTCGAAGACCTCCTGCGAGGTGTAGGCCTCCACCGGGAGCATCCGGCTCTCGCCGAAGGGGGCAAGCGTCCGGGCGAGAGCCTCGGCCGGCAGGGGGGCGGGCGTGATCGGGGAGGACATGGACCCATCATAGAGACCAACCCCGGCTCCACCGGGGGCTTCCCACGGCCGGACACCGGGAGGTTCGTTGACGAGGGCCCCCCTCGCGGCAAAGGCGCCTGAGGAGCGACGCGAGCGCATCCTCCGGGCAACGGTTGAGGTCGTGCGCGAGCGCGGATTCGCCGGAGCGCGCGTGCAGGACATCGCCGAGGCAGCCGGAACCTCCCAGGGACTGGTCCTCTACCACTTCCAGTCCCTGGCCGGTGCCCTCGACGCCGCCGTGACGTTCCTCGAAGACGAGTTCTACGCGGACTTCGGGCGCGCGCTGGGTGCGCAGGCGGGTCCCACCGAGCGACTGCGACTCATGATCGCGCTTGCGGTGGGGCAAGGCCCGGCGGTGGGCGACTGGCGACTGTGGCTCGAATTGTGGGTGCGGGCCCTGCACGACGATGGGGCCCGAGCCACGCGCGAGGCCTTGGACCGCCGATGGCGGGCCGCCCTGCGGGCCGTGATCGAGGAGGGCACGTCGACCGGGGCCTTCGACCCCGTCGATCTCGACGCGGCCGTCATGCGCCTGTCGTCTCTCATCGACGGTCTCGCGATTCAGCTCGCCCTCGAGGAGCCCGCTGTCACATCCGAGCGCCTCCTCGACCTGTGGTGGGGCGCCGCCGAGTCGGAATTGCGGATTTCGCGGGACACACACGATCAGTAACGTCCGTGGCAGGATCGCTCCGTGACTGACTCCGAGGGGACGGGTCGATTCGTTCCCAGTCCGCGCGTACGGCGCATGGCCCTGGCCGCCGTCGTACTCCTGGCGATCGCCTACATCGCCTTCGCGGCGCTCTATATGGCCACGCGCATCGGCCCCGCCCCGGATGCTGACCTCCGCACGCAAGTGCCGAAGGGCGGAGTGAGCGTTGTCTTCGTCCCACAACGCGTGGATCCCGAGAGGGAGAGCATCCAGGGGGAAATACGAATCCTCATCGATCGGGCGAATGTCCCCTCCGACGTCACGGTACGCGTCTTCCCCTTCCTGGATACCTCCCAGATTGTGATCCCCGTGGGCGAGGCGGCCGTCGAGCAGGAGGCGTCCTTGACCGTCGAGGGCGAGGTACGGGCCTATCCCTTCGACCATTACGAGGGCGGCGTGCAGATTTCCGCGTCGTCCGACCAGGGGTCGCTCCCCGTGGTCGGCGGCATCCTCCCCATCAACGGCCTCACGGGCTGGAACTTCTCCGTGGCTTCCGGAGCGGACAGCACGCCAAAGTCGATCACCGACACGGTCTATGTCGAGCGCTCACTCACCACGCGCGTGACCGTCATGATCCTGGCAGCGCTCACCCTCGTCCTCGGGGCCATCGCCATCGCGCTCGCGTGGTCGGTGGCCGTCGGACGCAAGGAGTCGTCATTCGGTGAGGCCACCTGGATCGCGGCGACGACCTTCTCCGTGATCTCTGTACGAAACTTCATGCCGGGCGCCCCGCCCATCGGCGCCTATCTGGATTCCCTTGCGATCATTCCGGCCATCCTGGCTCTCTTCCTCAGCATGGCTGTCCTCGTCGTGCTCTGGCTGACCCGGGATACCTCACAGGAGCCCGACTAGCTCCCACTCTCGCGGCCGGGATCGTCGACGGGCCCCGCGTGGTCGGCCAGCCACTCCAACGTCGTACCGAGGGCACGCCAGTCACGCCGCACGGTCTGCAGCATCCTCGTCGACTCCACCGTCGCGGGGTCGTCGTACGACCGCGTGAAGACCAGCCGGGTCAAGCGCAGCAGATCCAGTCGCGGGTGGTCGGCGGGCACGCCCTTGGGCCGGGTCTTCAGCGGGGCCATGTCGATAGCCCAGCCCGGTCGGGATCTGCGCAGGGCCGCGAGCTGCTTCTCGAGAGTGGCGACGGCCGGCGAGTCGATGGCCGCACGCACGCGGGCCAACTGCGCGGGCGCCGGCGCGTAGAGACCTCCACCGACCAGGACCCCTGAGGCCGATAGCTGCACGTAGAAGCCCACGGCATCCTCGATCATCACCACCGCGCCCTGGTGGTCCTTGAGCGGCGTCTTGTCCTTGCTGAACCTCGTGTCGCGGTAGGGACGGTAGATCTTCCAGGCCCCGAACTCCGGCTCGAGCGCCTCGAGGAGGGCCACCATCGGCGCCTTTACCGAATCGTCGTACGTCGTCCTGTGCTTCTCCCACCACGCCCTGCTGTTGTGCGTGGCGAGCTGGTCATAGAACGCGAACGCGTCGGCGGGAAAGCCGGCGAAGGACATGTCACCCACCGTAGCCCCGCGCAGTGATCAGTTGAGTTGGTAGTAGGGGCCGCCGCCCACGAGGTCCATCCTCGGCTCGCCACGACCATTGAGGCCCTGCCGCCTCTCGCACACACCGCCGCGCACGTCGCCGTCGTTCCAGACCTCCCGCCAGCAGTTGCGCAACGCCAACTGGCCCCAGTAGTTCGGGTGGAGGCTTTCCTGGCCATCGCGGGCATCCGTCTTGATGATGTTGATGTCCTCGACCCACTCGCTCCTGTCGGCCGCGTCGGGGGACGTCCAGGAATCGGCTCCGCTATGGCTGCCGACCCTGCCCACCTTCTCCTGGCACAGCTCGCGCTTGTCGAAGGCACCCGTGGTGTCGAGGTAGCTCACCTGGAGGGAGGGCCGCTCCGAGACCGCCTCGCGCCCCGCGCCCAGCACCGTGGCATTGAGGGCGGGCAGGACATCCCTGAGGGCCCAGGTGGCATCGGCGTCGTAGAAGCCGCAGCCCCCGATCAGCTGGCGATTCCCCAGGATGCCGTCGCCGTAGCGGAACTCATCCGCCGGCGGCAGGGGCCTGGGGTACAACTGCAGCACGAGTGTCCACTCATGGTCGCTGTAGCCGGCTCGCTCCATGGCGGTCGCCACGTTGAGGATGGCACCCGTGATCGACGCGGCGACGTTGGCCCGTGCCTCGGGACTGACGAAGGCCTGGACCTGGGGATCCTCCTTGCAGTGGTCTCCGCGCAGGAGGAATGCCTTGACGCACGCCTCCATGAGGGGCGAGAACTTGAGGTCATTGCCGCCGATGGACAGGGCCACCATGCGCACGCGATGGTCGCGGGCGAACTTCTCCAGCATGAAGGCCTGTCCCTCTCGGTCGCCCTCGTTGACGAAGTCGATGCCGGGCTTCCAGTCGCCGTTCGAGCGCAACTCCGACGCCGTCTTCGCACCACTGCACGCGAGGTTGAGCGAGTTCACCACGCCAATGTGGATGACCGCGGACTGGGATCGATGGCAGCCCTTGATGGCCTCCCCGCTCGGGGTGTCCCAGTACGCCGTGGGGCCGAGAGCATCGACCAGCCCGGTGCCGCCGGTCTCATTGCCCGCCCATCGTCCGGCCTCCCCCGAAATGAAGGAGTCGCCGAGGGAGACCACCCACGCATTGCTCTTCCCCGACGCATTCGCCGCGGTGTGGCGACCGGGCGAGTAGGGAATCGTCGGATCGTCACGCCGCACCTGTCCCTGGGCAGCGGGGATCGCCAGGAGACCGGCGCCGAGGACGGCGGTCGAGAGCAGGACCACGGACAGTGAACGCAGGCGCATGACCGGACGCTATCCGACGAAATCGAGCGGAGACAAGGCGAAAGGCAGAGGGGCGGGGGGCCACGGGGGGCCCCCCCCGCGGGGGGGGGGTTGGG
>JBPCSL010000179.1:0-3760 GCA_051007175.1 Candidatus Nanopelagicales bacterium | reverse complement strand
CCGGATGCCGAGTCCATCCGCTGGCTTGAGGCGGTGGACACCGCCAACACCGTCACCGATGCCTTCGCCAAGTCCCTCGACATGGACGGCAAGGGCGCGACCTCGCCGGACGTCGTGTCGATCTCGTACGGCATTTGCGAGAGTCAGTACGTCGAGGACTTCGCCGCGGTGATGCCCCTCAACGAGGACATCCTGCGCATGGGGGCGCTCGTCGGCACGGGCTTCGTGGTGGCGGCCGGCGACTACGGCAGCTCCATGTGCGGCGCAGATGCCTCGCTGGAGAACGGACCCCAGGACTGGTACCCGGCGAGCTCGCCGTGGGTGACTGCCGTGGGTGGGACACGCCTGGCTCTCACGACCGCCAACACGCGTGCGCAGGAAACGGTATGGAATGACGCGCCGTTTACGGGTGGGACGCGGCCGGGGGTCGTGTCGCCGGCGGGCGCGGGTGGACCCAGTGCTGTCTTCCCGCGGCCCTGGTACCAAGGCGGCGTCACTCCGACCGGGCCGCGTGCGGTGCCCGATGTCGCCCTGCTCGGCGCCGAGCGGCCAGGCTGGCCGATCTACTACGGCGGCGCCCTCTACACCGTCGGCGGTACGAGCGGCGCCGCTCCCTTCCTGGCGGCGAACCTCGCGCTGATGGCCGCGGACCAGCGCGCGAAGGGATACCCGGGACTGGGCTTCGTCAACCCGTGGTTCTACCAGGCCGCTGCCGCGACGAAGTCGCCGTTCTACGACGTCACCACGGGCAGTAACGCCGTGCAGATGGTGGGCTGCTGCTCGGCGTACCCGGGCTACGACATGGCAAGCGGTCTCGGCGTACCCGATATGAGTGCCCTCTACCGCACGGTGCCGTACCCGGCGGGATAGGCGGCCCGGTCAGGCGCGCAGGGCGGTGATCCGCTTCTGCATGCCATCGAGCTCGGCGTCAATGCGGCCCCAGAGCGCAGGGTCGCTGCGCCCGTGCTCGCCGAGGAGTTCCTCGGTGACGACGAGGGAGGCAGCATCGAGCGCATCCGTGAGCAGGATCGCGGCATCGCCGGGATCGACCTGCCGGTCGCTGCGCTCGAAGAGCCCGCGCGGCTCCGTGGCCGCCGCCGTGACGGCAGCGACGGCGGCGGTCCGCTCCCGCGTCAAGGTGGCGCGTGCCGCGGCGATGTCGCCGCGATCCCGGACAGCGCTTGCGTAGCCGCGGATCCCCTGCACCGTTCGCTCCATGGCGTCGAGCGCGGCACTGCCACCGCGGCGCGGTCGCGTGAGCGAGAAGGCGAGCACCCAGACTCCGGCGAGCAGGGTGAAGGCCACGCGCGCGATGAGATCGAATCGAAGCCCGGCGCCGTCGAGGTGCTCGAAGAAGAGCACAAACATGGTGATTCCCACGACGGCGACGGGATAGTTCGCCCAGATGTAGGCGATGGCCAGGTAGGTGGCCAGGCCGACGCCGAGGGCGAGGAAATCCCCCTCAACGGGAGTCGCACGCGCAAGGAGGACAAAGACGGCGACGACCACGACCCCCACGAGGGTTCCCGCGATGCGCATGAAGACCCTCGTGACGGTGCCCGACAGGTCGGGCTTGGCCACCCAGGCAACCGTCATCGGGAACCAGTAGGCGTGTGACCAGCCGCCGGCTACGGCGATGATGGTCGCGGTGCCGAACGCTAACGACAGCCGCACGGCGTGCTCGAAGACGATGTCGGTGCGGTGCAGGTGAGCCTTGAGCCGCGCGGAGACCGAGACGGGAACGATCGGCGGACGACGGATCTCGGCCCGGCGCCCGGTCGGCCAGGGGCGGCGCACGCGTGAGGCAGCGTCGACGAGGGGATCGGCGAGGTCGTGCACAAGGATGGCGAGAGCCTCGTTCGGGGCCTCGGCCACGACAGACTCCAAGTCCGCGAGAGCAGCGGCGACGTCGGGCCGCAGCGGGCCGACAAGCGAGTCGCCAATGCGGAGAGCAGCCACGCCGGCGGCGCGCCGGGCCCGTTCGGCGTACTCGGCATGCTCCTCCGGGGTCGTCACGAGGGCTACGAGTGCCAGGCGGCTGCGCTCCAGGTCGGACAGCAGGCCGCCGAGCCAGTCGGCGGTGGCGCCCTGCACTCCCGCGTGATCCAGGACGGTGCGCGCCGCCATGATCTCGGTCGCGACGGCGGGCGTGGCGATCTCGATCCCGGTGCGCGTCGTCGCCTGCGCGAACTCCCGGTAGGCGCGCGCGACACTCGTCCGTGCCGTCCCCAGCCGGTGGAACGGCCACGGGGCGAGCGTGATGAGGATGTACGCCGCGCCGCCGGCCAGCACGAGTCCCGCGTCGAGGAACGAGATCCCGGTGCCGATCGAGCTCCCGCTGAACACGGCGAAGAGGACGAGTGACAGGGTGCCGATGAGGCCGCCCCGGGGGCCGAGCCCCCCGGCGAAGCCGCAGGCGGCGGCGAAGGCGAAGGCGACGAGCACGTGGATGAGGCCGTAGTCGGAGACAAGGCCACCGAAGAGTGTCCCGACCGCGGACCACAGGGTCGACCACGCCATCGCCCTCAGGCGACGGGGGAATGAGTCGGCGGTGTCGCCGATGGACGCGAAGAGGGCGCCGATCCCGAGGGCGAGGCCGAATGACATGGCCCCCAAGCGGTACGCCGCTTCGATGATGACGACGACCACGATGGCGGTGCGGATGGCACCGACCACATCGACGTGGGCGCGTTGGATGCGCATGCAGGCGCGCAAAGCCTCGGTTGCTGCTCGGCTACTCGGCGCGGCCACCGCAGGAGTATCCCGCTTCCTTGGTACCTTCAGGGCAGGAATCGCCACACCGGCGATGGAGGTCGTGGGCCCGGATGGGGTCCTCGTGCCAAGGAGCCAAGGAGTCATCGTGCGTCGTGTCCACCTGGTTGTCGGAGCCGCCCTCCTCGCGACCCTCTCCTTCGGGGTGACCGCCTGCGGCGGCAGTAGCAGTGGCGGGAGCAGCAGCGCGGCGGTGGACACGGAGAAGCAGGGCCTCGTGGATGAGCTCATGACGCAGCTCGAGGGCGATGGCACCATCACCGACGAGCAGAAGACCTGCCTGCGCGATCAGTTCGGCGGCTTCACGGTCGACGAGCTCAAGACGATCAAGGACAGCTCCGACGGCTCCAACGTCCCGCAGGCGCTGCAGGACAAGGTCGTCAACATGGTGCTCACGTGCGTGGGCGGTCAGACCGGCGCACCGTCGCCGGCCGCCTCCTAGCCGCTCACGCGGGCTTGCGGGCTCGCAGCGTGTAGGTCATCGGGAGGCGCTCCCGGCCCTCGATGAGCCGCCATTCGCCGTGCTCGTCCTCGACCACCTTGCCGGGGAGCGACTCCCACGGGCATGAGTCATGCTCCTCGAGCAGTTCGAGCTCCATACCGGTGTCGAGAAGCGCCATCACCGTTTCCCCGAGGCCGTGATTCCAGGAGTGCGACACGGAGGCGGCGAACGTCGTGTCGGTCTCCAGGTAGGACCCGTCGTGGTCGTCGGTCGTGGGCTCAGTCGTCTCGAAGTAGGGGTAGTGCACGACGACGGCGTCCTCTACCTGCTCGTCGATCGTCCACATCATGGGATGACCCTCGCGAATGAAGAGGAATCCCCCGGGCTTGAGCAGGGCGTGGACGACCTTCGCCCATAGTCGGACGTCCGGCAGCCAGCACAGGGCGCCGATGCCGGTGAAGACGAAGTCGAAGCGCTCCTTGCCCAGGACCTTGGCCGCGTCATAGGCATCGGCCTGCACGAAGTCGACGTCCGCTCCGGTGGCCT
>JBPCSL010000178.1:0-4489 GCA_051007175.1 Candidatus Nanopelagicales bacterium | reverse complement strand
ACTCTCGTGGCCGCGCCGCGCGCCTCATCGACGCTCCGGCAGCGCCGGGCGCTGCCTCTCCGGTCCGCACGATCACCTTCCCGCGCATCGATGACCAGATCCTCAAGGCCTATATCGCGGACCCCCGGCCCGAGCGCCAGGTGGAGGCCCGGGTCGACCTCACGGGTGGCGGCTACACCCTCGCCCGCCGCGACTGGATCGACCCCGTCACGTGGCAGACCATGCGGTCGCAGGATCGCTCGGGATTGGGCACCCGCGTGCAGGGAGACCTCGTCGACCGCGGCACGCAGTCGACCATCGACGAGCAGGGCCGCATCCAGCGCATCACGCGCGACGAGTTGGGTCGCACCGTCGGCACCGTGGGCCCGTCGACGAAGGCCACCGGTGCCACGGCCGACGCGGCGACCACCACGACTGAGTACGACGTCGAGCGGTCCGGCGCCCAGGACCGCCGTCTCGTGGGTCTGCGCGCCCAGGAGTTCCCCCAGGACAACCTGCGGGGTCGACCCGAGTCCGTCTACTGGGAGGTCGCCCCGGGCAAGGACGGCCTCGCCTACAAGTGGTCCGGCCGCCCGAGCTCGTGGTCGGCGCTGGCGACCGGCGTGTGGCGCCCGAGCGAAGCCGACGACAGGGCGGGTGCCCGCGACGGCTGGACCTTCACGGTCGAGGGCACCAATGCGCGCGTGCTCTTCATGGTCGGCTCCCGTGCCTGCGAGCCGGCCGTCGGCACCGACTCGTGCACGATCGAGTTGCCCGCGACCGGCCCCAAGCAGGTGACGGTCCAGGTCACGGCCGGTCGCCCCACGGGCTCCTTCTCCGTGAGTGCCGCCCCGGCGGGCCAGCGGCCCGTGCCGATCGCCTTCGGTCTCGTCCGGCCGGAGTTCTCCAATCCCACCGTGACGACATCTAACGATGTCTACCCGGGCAGCGCCCGCAAGCCGACGAGCCGTGTCGTGTACGCCGATCCCGCGTCGGGCGAGCCCACGTCCATGACGGACCCGGCGGGTCGCACCGTCTCCATGGCCTACGAGGAGCTCAATCCCGCCGCCGGCAAGTGGGGCCGGATCACCCGCTACACCACCGCGGGCGGAGAGCGCGTGCTCACCGCCTACTGGCCGGACTCCGGCACGGTGGCGCTGCCGTCGGCATGCGGTGGCGGGCAGGCCGTCGCCTCAGGCCAGGCCAGCACGATCACCCGGCAGGACGGCACGTCGGTGACGACGTACTTCGACATCCAGGGCCGGGTCGTGGCGACAGTGACCCAGGGCGGCAGCCGCTCGCAGGTGCAGTGCGTGACCTACCGAGCCGACGGCAGCATGCGCCAGCAGCGCACGTTCGACGTCGCCGGCGACGGCACGACCCGCCTGATCGAGTCGGTGGAGGCCAGCTCCCAGGATCCTGCTGATGGCGGCAACGCCCTGGTGACGACCACGACGACGACGCTCGGCGAGGGCGCGCCGGTGGACGCCGGCCGCGTCGTGACGGCGACCGTGACCGTCGACCTCTTGGGCCGGCCGGTCACCATGGTGGACACCAGCGGCACGACGACGACCACCGCCTACGACCTCATGGGCCAGCCGGTCACCGTGACCTACGACCCTCCTGGTGCGGGCGCATCGACCACGGTGTCCTACGACTACCGCAGGACGGTCGACGGAGCGGTCACCAGCGTGAGGATCGGAGCCGTGACCGCGGCCACGATCTCCTACGACGCCAAGACCGGCCGCGTCTCGTCGGTGGCCTATCCGGCCGCCACGACGTCGTTCACCTACGGGCCCGACGGGCGCGTCGTGCGCAAGGCCGTGGTCACCGACTCGGGAGACCGCTATGTCGACCAGGTCTCGCGGACCGACTTCGGGCGCACACTGTCGGCCCAGACGACCGCGCCCGGCTTCAGCGAGCAGCGTGCCTACTCCTACGACGAGGCAGGCCGCCTGACCAGGGTCCGCATGGACACGGCCCAGGGCGGTGGCGCGGCGACCAGTCGTACCTTCGACTACGGCTTCGCCTCCCAGAGCGCGGGCTGCTCGTCGTCCTACGCTCGGGCCGGCCTCGATAACCTGCGCACGGGCGGCGCACGCGATGGCGTCCCGTATGTCACCTGCTACGACTCGGAGGGTCGCATCGTCTCGACGACGGACTCGCTGCTCACCGGTGGCGCGGGCACCGCATCGTTCACGCACGACGGCCTGGGTCGCGTCACGCGGATCGCGGGCATCGATCGACCCGTGTCGCTCACCTACGGCATCGGCGGTGACCTCGCCATCGTCCGGGAGGCCATCGACACCACCACGCCGGTCACCACGGCGTTCACCATGATCAGCGGCAGCACCCTCACGCGTCGCGTGACCTCGGCGTCGGGCACGCGCGCGGTGACCTTCGGCGGGGGAGGCGCGGTGCAGCTCGCGACGGACGACTCCGGTCAGGTGGGCGCATTGCTCGCCACGGTGATCGGCCTGCCGGGCGGCGCCCGCGTGACTATCCCGGCCGGGGGAGCGGCCACCATCGCCCACACCGCCATCGGCGGCGAGGCACTCGTGACGCTCGCCGCCTTGGCACTCGGGGGCGGGACCTCCTATGCCCCGGGCGAGGAGCCCGGCCTGGCGCCGCGCGTTGGCCCCTATGGCGAGCGGCTCGGCGAGGCTGACCTGGACCCCGACACGGCGTCGCCGGACTACCTGTGGAACGCCGCCACGCGGGCTGACACGCTGCCCGGAAGCACCGGCATCACCATGGTGGGCTCGCGTGCCTATCTGCCCGCGACCGGGCAGTTCCTGACGCCCGATCCCGTCCTCGACTCCGGCCAGAACCTCTACGGCTACACCGACGGCGACCCCGTCAATGCCCGCGACACCAGCGGCAATGAGAGCGAGACCGACTGGACCTGGGTCTGGATTGCTGTCGGCACGGCGGCCCTGTCCATCGTGCTGGGTGTTGCCAACAACTTTGTCAAGCTCGGCAAGGGCTTCAAGCCCGAGAATGTATCCAACCCGAAGACGGGCAAGTTCAGTTTCCTCCGGGGCTACAAGGAGGTCTTCCGAACGTCACCGGCGAAGAGTGCCGTGCTGGCGGGCGTGGTGCTCAGCGGGGTGACCGCTGGGGTGGCCACCGGGCTAGCCCTGCGCAATCAGGTGTCCGACACCTGGCAGGCCGTCGCCATCGGTGCCGCTGCCGCCATCGCGACCGTGGGCCTCGCGGTGAGCGCGAGCTCCATCCTGGGAAAGTTCCAGGCGTGGCGGACTAACCGTGCCGCCAGGCTCGGCGCGCAGCCACGTCCTGAGTCGGCGCGGCTGAGCATGACGTCGAGCTTCGTGGACGCTGCCAGCGACTCTTCGCACAGTTCCCTCCGGAATGCTCGAGCCTCGGAGGACGCCGGGGCGTTGATGGTGAAGCAGGTCCAGGGCCGCGGGTCCGGCAACGTGGCAGATCCGTTCCTGGTGAGGCAAAGCGGCGGCGTCGAGCAGGTGATCAGGCTCAACACCCTCTGAAGGAGGGTGCTGGCGGCGGGTCAGCCCTGTCCGGAGCCCGGAGCCACCACGTACCGGATCTCGAGCTCGCCCGTGTCCGCCTCGCGGTAGACGCGCAGCCTCACCACGTAGTCCTGGCGGGTCAGCACGGCGTCCCAGGTGTCGGCGTCTACCTGCTGCTCGGAGTCGACGGTGAAGCCCGCAGCGCGCATCTCGTCCAGGGCATTCTGCTGGGCCGTCGCGAGGTCGTCCACGAGGACTTCGACGACCCAGGTGCGCTCGGTGCCCGATCCCGTCGCGGTGGAGACCACGATCGGCCCTGGGAGGACCGGGATGGAGTCGGGGAAGTCCGCCGGCAGCGCGAGGGTGCTCGAGGACTGCGTGGCCGCAGCCGGCGTCGTGTCAGTCGGACCAGCGGCATTGCCGGCGGCTGTGGAGCAGCCCAGGAGGGACACGGCGACCAGTGCTCCGCCGAGGAGACGCATCAGGGTCCGCTCGCTCGTGCTGTGCCGATCGGTCATGTCGTGCCGATCGCTCATGTCCTGGCCGCCGACGACATGGCGGCAAAATACCACCGTGCGTCGAGCACTGTTCCATGGGCGCGATCCCTGCCGGGCGCGGGCTCGGGCGTCGACATTGACGCGAGGGGGCGTCGTTCTTTGGGCTGAATCGCAGGATGAGCCGTCATTCCAGCCCGAAGAACGCGAAGGTCCCGTCGACCACCGGGTTCCGAGGTGCGCGGGGGTAGCGTCGCCGACGCCACCGGGCGGGAGGCGCCCACCGGCAGCCCGGCCGCCGCGCACTACCCTTGCCCCCATGGCCGAATTCATCTACACCCTCCGCAAGGCACGCAAGGCGCACGGCGACAAGGTCGTCCTGGACGACGTCACCCGGTCCTTCCTGCCGGGGGCGAAGATCGGCGTGGTCGGCCCCAATGGCGCGGGCAAGTCCTCCCTGCTCAAAATCATGGCCGGTGCCGACCAGGTCTCCAACGGCGACGCCATGCTCTCCCCGGGCTACAC
>JBPCSL010000177.1:0-9576 GCA_051007175.1 Candidatus Nanopelagicales bacterium | reverse complement strand
CTAGAAGAGGGCGTTCGAGAGCGCGAGGCGCGCGGGCGGCACGGCCGGGTCGTCTCCCGCCATGGCGAAGAGCTCCAGCAAGCGCTGCCGAGCGTGCTCGCGCTCCTCTCCCGAAGTGACGGTGACCTCGGACAGCAGGGCGGCGAAGGCGGTCGCCCAGTCCCCCGTCGATGCCGCCATGTCGGCATCGCGCAGCGCGCCGGACTCCGCGCCCTGCTCCAGGCGCACCTGCAGCTCGCACATGGCCAGGCCCGCGAGCGCGTCCGCATCCGCGGGCGCCTGCGCCAGCACGTCGCGGTAGGCCTGCGCGGCGGCCGCCCAGTCACCGGACTCGATCGCGTCATAGGCCGCGGCATAACGGGGATCCTCGGGCGGCTCCTCGGCCTCCTCGACGTCGTCACCGGGCACGGTCTCCGTGGCGACCGTGCCGGTGATGCCGTTCTCGGCGGCGACCTTGAGCAGCTCATCGATGTACGCGCGGACCTGCGGCTCGGGCAGGGCCCCCTGGAAGAGCGGCACGGGCTGGCCGCCGATGACGGCGAACACGCTGGGGATCGACTGCACCTGGAAGGCCGCCGCGATGCGCTGCTCGGCATCGACATCGACCTTGGCCAGGATGAAGCGCCCCTGGTAGTCGGCGGCGAGTCCCTCGAGGATCGGCGACAGGGTCTTGCAGGGTCCGCACCACGAGGCCCACAGGTCGAGGACGACCGGCACTGTCATGCTCTGCTCGAGCACCGCGGTCGGGAAGGTCGCCTCGGTCACGTCGATGACGACGCCTGCGGGAGCCGCCGGCCCTGCCGCCCTTCGCTGCTCCGCCTCTCGCTGGCTGGCGAGGGCCGCCAGGTCGATCGCGCCGCGCATGGGAAGTCCGCCGGGGGTGCTCACGAGCCCATCCTGTCATCGGCGAGCAAGCGCGCTGCAGCCGAATAGGGGTCCATCGATCCGGAGGCCACCGCATCGGTCAGGTCATCGGTCAGCCGGCCGGCTAGCTCTCCGCGGACCCGTCCGGCCGCGATCGCGAGGACCTCCTCGGCAGCCCGACGGCGCCGCCGGTCCCGGAGGTGATCGTCTTCTCGCAGCCAGGCCTGCCGGGCATCGAGGGCCGCCACCAGGTCGGCGACCTCGCCGCGGGAGGCCACGGAGGTCACGACGACTGGCGTCCAGCCCGATCCGGCGGAGCCCATGGACAGCATGTGGCGCACCTCGCGGACCGTGGCATCGGCACCGTCGCGATCGGCCTTGTTGACGCACAGGATGTCGCCCACCTCGAGGATGCCGGCCTTCGCTGCCTGGATGCCATCGCCCATCCCCGGAGCCAGAAGCACGACCGTCGCATCCGCGGCTCCCGCCACCTCGACCTCCGACTGGCCGACGCCGACCGTCTCGACGATGACGATCGCGCATCCGGCGGCCTCGAGGATGCGAATGGCCTGCGGGGTGCCCGCCGCGATGCCCCCGAGGTGGCCGCGCGACGCCATGGAGCGGATGAAAACGCCCTCGTCCGTGGCATGGTGCTGCATGCGGATGCGATCGCCGAGGAGGGCTCCACCGGTGAAGGGGGATGTCGGGTCGACCGCGAGAACGCCGACCCGCAGGCCACGCGCCCGGTAGGCGTCCACCAGCGCCGACGTCGTCGTGGACTTGCCCACCCCGGGGGCACCCGTCACGCCGATGACGTAGGCGGGCGGGACGGATCCGCTGAGCGCGGCCATCACCTCCGGCAGGGAGGGTGAGCCGTCCTCGACCCAGGAGATGAGGCGTGCGACCGCGCGCGGCTCGCCCTCGCGAGCCCGCGCCACAAGATCCCTCCAGTCGCCCGACGGCGCCTCGGCGCTCACCCGCGCGGCACGCTCACGATGAGCGCATCTCCCTGCCCGCCGCCCCCGCACAGTGCGGCCGCACCGATGCCGCCGCCCCGTCGACGTAGCTCGAGCGCCAGGCTCAGCACGATGCGCGCCCCGGACATGCCGACGGGGTGCCCTAGCGCGATGGCGCCGCCGTTGACGTTGACGATCTCCTCGTCGACGCCGAGCGCGCGCATGGAGACGATGCCCACGGCGGCGAAGGCCTCATTGATCTCCACAAGGTCGAGGTCAGAGACGGAGATGCCCTGCTTGTCACAGGCACGCAGGATCGCATTGGCCGGCTGCTCGTGCAGGGATGCATCAGGACCTGCCACCACGCCGTGGGCGCCGATCTCTGCCAGCCATTCCAGGCCCAGCTCCTCGGCCTTCGCGCGACTCATGACCACGACAGCGGCAGCACCATCCGAGATCTGGGAGGCCGACCCGGCCGTGATGGTCCCGTCCTTGGCGAACGCCGGCCGGAGGGCTGCGAGCGACTCCGTCGTGGTGTCCGGGCGCACGCCCTCGTCATGGGCGACAACCAGGGGATCGCCCTTGCGCTGCGGCACCTCGACAGCCACGATCTCCTCGTCGAAGACTCCATTGGCCGCAGCCTTGGCGGCCCGCTGATGGGAGCGCGCGGCAAAGGCGTCCTGCTCCTCACGCGTGAGCCCGTGTCGGGAGTTGTAGCGCTCGGTCGACTCCCCCATCGCGCACTCGTCGAATGCGCAGGTGAGGCTGTCGAAGGCCATCGAGTCGACCATGGTCCAGTCGCCGTACTTCACTCCCTCGCGCGAGCCCATGAGCAGGTGCGGAGCATTCGTCATCGACTCCATGCCGCCCGCGACGACGATCTCGAATTCGCCGGCACGGATGAGCTGGTCGGCGAGGGCGATGGCATCGATGCCGGACAGGCACACCTTGTTGATCGTGAGGGCCGGGACGCTCATCGGGATCCCCGCCTTGACCGCCGCCTGGCGGGCGGTGATCTGCCCGGTGCCGGCCTGCAGGACCTGGCCCATGATCACGTAGTCCACCTGGTGGGGTGCCACGCCCGCGCGCTCCAGGGCGCCGCGGATCGCGACCCCGCCCAGGTCGGCCGCGGAGAATCCCTTGAGGGAGCCGAGGAGGCGGCCCATCGGAGTCCGGGCGCCAGCGACGATGACGGACATGTCGACCTCCGAGCACAGGTGGCGGGGGCATTTGCCACGATGGGACCACCCTAGCGAGGAGGCGGCATGAGCCCGACCGAGACCGGCCCGCTCATCACCCGGATCGACCACGTGGGGATCGCCGTGCCCGACCTCGACGCGGCCATCGCCTTCTACACGTCGACGTTCGGGGTTCGCCTCGTGCACGAGGAGACCAATGAGGAGCAGGGCGTCCGGGAGGCCATGCTCGCGGTCGGCGACTCGGGCTCGTGCATCCAGCTCCTAGCCCCTCTCTCGCCCGACTCGCCGATCGGGAAGTTCCTCGAGCACAGTGGCCCCGGCATCCAGCAGATCGCCTACGGCGTGGACGACATCGAGGCCGTCGGCGAGCACCTGCGCGCCGCCGGCGTGCGCCTGCTGTACGACGTTCCGAAAACCGGCACCGCGGGCTCGCGGGTGAATTTCGTGCACCCGAAGGACTGCGGCGGCGTTCTCGTTGAGCTCGTGCAGGCCGCACCGGCTCACTAGGATGCTGTCAACGACGTGAACGAGCGTTCACGTCGCGAGGTGTGGGAGGCGGCATGGACAGCATCCGCGAGGCCATCGTGTCGGGGGTGGCCGAAGCCAGCGACTTCGAGGCACTGGCCATTCCGGATCACTACACGGCCGTCACCCTGCACAAGGACGAGGCCGAGATGTTCGCCGGCGAGCCCACCTGGGAGAAGGACCCCCGCCGCTCCCTGCACGTCGAGGAGGTGCCCACGCCCGAACTCGCCCCGGGCGAGGCGCTCGTCGCGGTGATGGCCTCCTCCATCAACTACAACACCGTGTGGTCGAGCATCTACGAGCCGGTGTCGACCTTCGGCTTCCTCGAGCGCTACGGCCGCTCGCATCCCGATGCCCAGCGACACGATCTGCCCTACCACGTCATCGGCTCCGACGCTTCCGGCGTCGTCCTGAGGGTCGGTCCCGGGGTCAATGCCTGGAAGCCCGGCGACGAGGTGGTGGCGCACTGCCTGAGCGTCGAGCTCGAGTCCCCCATGGGCCACAACGACACGATGATGGATCCCGAGCAGCGCATCTGGGGCTTCGAGACCAACTTCGGGGGCCTCGCTCACCTGGCGATCGTCAAGGCCAACCAGCTGCTGCCTAAGCCCGCGCACCTTACGTGGGAGGAGGCCGCGTCACCCGGCCTCGTCAATTCCACGGCCTACCGGCAACTGGTCTCGCGCAATGGCGCGGGGATGAAGCAGGGCGACGTCGTCCTCATCTGGGGCGCGAGCGGCGGCCTCGGCTCCTATGCCACGCAGTACGCCGTCAACGGTGGTGCCATCCCCGTGTGCGTGGTGTCGAGCGAGGAGAAGGCCGACCTGTGCCGGGCCATGGGAGCCGAGCTCATCATCGACCGCAGGGCCGAGGGCTATCGATTCTGGAAGGACGACTCGACCCAGGATCCGCGGGAGTGGCAGCGCCTCGGCAAGCGGATCCGCGAGCTCACTGGCGGCGACGATCCCGACATCGTCTTCGAGCACCCGGGGCGGGAGACCTTCGGTGCCAGCGTGTACGTCACGCGCAAGGGCGGCACCATCGTCACGTGCGCCTCGACCTCCGGCTTCATGCACGAGTACGACAACCGCTACCTGTGGATGAACCTCAAGCGGATCGTGGGGTCGCACTTCGCCAACTACCGGGAGGCCTACGAGGCCAACCGGCTCATCGCCCGCGGTCTCATCCACCCCACGCTCTCGAAGACCTTCCCCCTCGACCAGACCGGAGAGGCAGCCTTGGAAGTCCATCGCAATCTCCACCAGGGCAAGGTGGGCGTGCTGTGCCTCGCACCCGAGGAGGGCCTCGGCGTTCGCGACGCCGAAATGCGCCAGCGACACCTGTCCGACATCACCCGCTTCGCCGGGGCTTGAGCCGCGGCCCCGACGTACGATGTCGGGGAACCGGGCCTCTCCGGTTCTCGTCCCACGGTCCAGGGACGGCCAGGACGAGACGCGAGGAGGTCGGGTGGCGACAAGCCCGATCACGGACCGTCAGCCCTGGCACCTCGATCGCGGCCGCAAGGCCGGCGAGATGGGCTATCTCCCCGGCCTCGACGGAGTCCGGGCCCTCGCCGTCCTCGGCGTGCTCCTCTACCACGGCAACCTCTCCTGGGTGCGCGGCGGATTCCTCGGCGTCGACGTCTTCTTCGTGCTCTCCGGCTTCCTCATCACCACGCTCATCACGGAGCAGTACACCCGCACGGGCCGGATCGACTTCGCGAAGTTCTACCTCGGTCGCGCACGGCGACTGCTGCCCGCGCTTCTCCTCATGCTCTTCGTCGTGGGGCTCGTGGTGGCCCTCTTCTATCGATCGTCGGCGGTGGCGTTCCGCCAGGACGCGCTGGCATCGCTCCTCTACGTCACCAACTGGTGGTACGTCGTCGCCGATGCCTCGTACTTCGAGGCCATCGGGCGCCCCGCGTTCCTGCAGCACCTGTGGTCGCTCGCCGTCGAGGAGCAGTTCTACCTGATCTGGCCTGCCATCACGCTCCTGCTCCTGCGCTGGCGAGGACGTCGCGGCGTCTTCCTCGTCGCCATCGGCATCTCGCTGGCCTCGACGGCCTGGATGGTCTACCTCTCCCTCCGCAACGGCTACCCGCTGGAGACCGACCCGAGTCGCGCCTACTTCGGCACCGACACCCACATCATGGGATTGCTCCTCGGCGCCGCCCTTGCCATGGTGTGGCGGCCCGGCATGCTCTCGACGCGCCTCTCGGCCGGGGCCAAGGCCATCATCACCGCGATCGGCATCATCGCCCTCGGCGTCGTCATCTGGTTCTACCTGGAGGTCGGCGAGTACTCCGTCTTCCTCTACCGCGGCGGCTTCTTCGTGCTGTCCGCCGTCGTGTGCGTGCTCATTGCGGCAGCAAGCCACCCCGGTGTGCCCTTCGGCGCGATTCTGGGAGCGCAGCCGATGCGCTACATCGGGCAGCGCTCCTACGGCCTCTACCTGTGGCACTGGCCGATCTTCGTCATCACGCGACCGGTCCTCGACATCCCGCTCGAAGGCGCGTGGAACTTCGCGCTGCGCATGGGACTCACGTTCCTCGTGGCGGAGCTGTCCTACCGCTACGTCGAGATCCCAATCCGACGCGGGGCCATCGGTCGCTTCATCTCGCGCTGGAAGACCGCGGATCCCGAGGAGCGCGGCTACCTGGGTCGTCGCATCGTCCTGGTGAGCGGCATCGGCGTTGCCCTCATTGCCCTCATGGGGGCCGGGCTCGCGACGGCGAAGCCCGCGGACGAGCAGGTGCCCAACGACGTGGCGGCCGCGATCGGCATCGACGACGGCGGACCCTCCCAGATCCTCATCGACGCGAGCCCGACGGCCACACCCGGCGGGTCGGGCGCCCCGTCGCCGAGCCCCAGCCAGGGCACCTCCGACCAGGGCCTGCCCTCCAACGAGAACGGCACGGTGACCGCCATCGGCGACTCCGTGATGCTGGGAGTGTCCCCCCAATTGATCGACAAGATCCCCGGCACGAAGGTCGACGCTGAGGTGAGCCGTCAGTCGTCCGGCGTCCTCGATCGCGTGCAGCGACTCCATGACAAGGGGCTGCTGGCGCCGACCGTCGTCATCCACACCGGCACCAACGGCATCCTGTCCGAGGATGAGCTGCGCCAGATGCTCGACATCCTCAGCGATCGTGACCGCGTGGTCATCGTCAACACCAACGTGCCTCGGCCCTGGATGGAGCCCAACAACGCGACGATCGCGAACGTCGTCCCGGACTACCCCAATGCCGTCATCGCCGACTGGTACTCCGTGTCGATCGACAACCCGGAGTACTTCGTCAGCGATGGGGTACATCCCCAGTGGCCTGATGGCATCAAGGCCTTCGTGCGCGAGATCATGCGCGCGGTGGGCGTCCCCAACTCCTAGGGGGCGAGTTCCAGCAGGGCGGCACCCACGGCTTCCGGGGCCTCCAGGGGCGTGAGGTGCCCCGCGGCGGGGATCACGACCAGTCGTGCCGACGTGGCGGCATCCAGGATGAGCTCCTGCTCCGCCAGGGGGCTCACGGTGTCCTCATCACCCACGACGACCACGATCGGCACGCCGAGGGCGCCGAGCCCTTCGCGGGCATCCGGTCGTGCCGCCATCGCGCGCTGCGCCCAGGCGACGGTCGGCGCCGGTGCTCGTGCGAGTCTCTCGCGCACGAAGGCCACCGCGTCCGGGCGCGTGACGCGCGTCGTCTCACCCAGGAGCCCCTCGAGCATGCCCGCCGACCAGTCCCCGCCGGCCTCGGCGAGTTCCGCCACGCGCTCCCGATTGTCGCGGGCTGGCTGCGGATCAGCGGTCGCCTTGGTGTCGACCAAGGCAAGCCCCGCCACGAGCTCCGGGCGGCGTCGGGCGATCGCGAGGGCGACATAACCGCCCATGGAGCAGCCCACGAGGATCGCCGGCCGCTCGTCGAGAAGAGGGACGACATCGTCGGCCATCCGCTCCAGATCGGGCATGTCGTCGCCCAGGGGCGCGCGGCCGAAGCCGCGCAGGTCCGGGGCCACCACGTCGTGGCCTGCCGATGAGAGAAGGTCCGCGACCTCGCTCCACATCGCTGCGTCGAGCGGGAAGGCGTGCAGCAGGACGTAGCGCACGTCAGGGCATCGCCGACAGGCCGCCGTCGACGACGAGGACCTGGCCGGTCATGAACGATGACGCATCGGAGGCGAGGAACACCGCCGGCTCGGCGATCTCCTCAGCGCGTCCCCAGCGCTGCATGGGCACGCGCGAGAGGGTGCCGCGCTCGGCCTCCTCGCTCGCGCGCAGGAAGTCCGTGAGGTCGGTGTCGATCCAGCCCGGCACGAGGGCATTGACGCGCACGCCCATCCAGGCGACCTCCAGGGCGAGGGACTGCGTGAGCGAGATGAGAGCGGCCTTGGCCGCCCCGTAGTGGGCCATGGTCGGGGCGCCGCGAAGGCCGGCGACGGAGGACACGTTGATGACGGATCCGCCCCCGTCTCCCAGGGCCGGCAATGCCTCCTGCGTGATGTGCACGATCGAGTCGACGTTCAGGCGCATGGTCTTCTCCCACCCGCTCATGCGCATCTGCGCGACCGGGATGGAGAACGAATTGCCGCCGGCATTGTTGACGAGGATGTCCAGTCCGCCCAGGTCCGCGATGGCCGCGGACACCGCAGCACGCGTCGACTCGGAGTCCAGGACATCGGCCGCGGCCACGATGCCCCGCTGCCCGAGCGACGTGATCTCGACCGCGAGGTCGTCGAGCGCCTCCGCGTTGCGGGCCAGGATCGCGACGTCGGCACCGGCCCGCGCATACGCGAGGGCGATCGCCCGGCCGATGCCCCGCGACGCACCGGTCACCAGGGCGCGGCGCCCCGTGAGGTCGAAGCTCATAGGTCAGACCACCTCTCCATCTCTCCCTCGGCCGCGGCCCGCTCCGCGGGCCATTCCCAGTCGAGCGGCCCCAGGTCTGGTCGCAGCCGGGCCACGATCTCTGCCAGCACCGTACGGACTGCCGGCTCCCCCACCCACAGGTGCCCCATGCCCGGGCCTATGAGGATCTGCGCACGGGGCACCACCGAGAACCTCTCCCGAGCCTCCTCCGGCCTCAGGAAGTCATCCTCCTCCGGCACCAGGCAGACCACCGGGCAGTCGAGATCGTTCCACCGCCGCAGCTCCTCGGGCGAGGTGAACCTCAGGGGCGGCGACAGCGCGATGATCCCGGCCGGGTCCAGGCCGGGCCCGTGGCGCAGGACGACATCGCTGCCGAACGACCAGCCGAGGAGCCACGGGTCCGGCAGCCCCTGCTCCCGCACCCACGCGACCGCGGCCGCGAGGTCGAGGCCCTCGGCATTCGAGGCATCGAAGGACCCCTCACTGGTCCCCGCGGCCGATGTCGTGCCCCGGGTGTTGAACCGCACGACAGCGATATCGGCCAGGGCCGGGAGTCGCCACGACGCCTTGCGCAGCACGTGGCTGTCCATCATCCCGCCGTGCGTGGGCAGGGGATGCACGCACACGAGCGTCGCGCGCGCCGGACGACCGAGCGGGAGGGCCGCCTCGCCCACCAGGGTCAGGCCATCGGAGGTCCGCAGCGTGATGGGGCGTCGCTCCGCGGGAAGGACGCTCGTGGCGCGGATGTCCGTGCCCGTCACGACCGGCTCCTGGTGGGACCGCGGCGCCCCCGGGCCTTCCAGCACGCCGTGTGCCAGTGACGCCGCTCCGCCGATCCCGCGTGGGCCGGCCACGCGACGATATGCGGGGTCGCGGGCACGATCTCGTGATCGCAGCCGGGGCACCGATACGTCTTGACCGAGGACGAGCCGGTGATGGGGCGGACGTACCAGTCCCCGTCGTCGTGCTCCTCGATGGTGTCCTCGCGTGGTACTGCGGGCTTGCGCGCGGGCCGACGTCGTCCCATGGGTCACTCGTAGGAGCGGAAGCCGCGGCCTGCCTTGCGCCCCAGGTAGCCCGCCGTCACCAGGTGCTCCAGGCGCGGGGCAGGAGCGAAGCCCGGCTCGCGGAACTCCCGGTAGAGCGTCTGCTGGATGGCCAGGGAGACATCGAGG
>JBPCSL010000176.1:0-15881 GCA_051007175.1 Candidatus Nanopelagicales bacterium | reverse complement strand
AGCTCGAGACCTCCTCCACGACGCCCAGCGTCATGGCGTCCTCGGTGGTGAGCGCGGGATCGCGCACCGTGACCGGCGCCGAGGCCACCCGGGCATCGCCCTCCTGGAGCATCGCGGCCGACACGGCGGTTGAGAGGTCGGCATCGGACACCCCGCGCCCCACCTTCGAGGGGACGACGACGGGCACGTTCTGGGCATCGATCTCGAAGGTGGCGTCATTGCCGGGCGTCTCCACATCGGTGAGCTCCGGTGCGATGGACGCGTGCACGAGTGCGCCGTCGATCTGTGGCGTGAGGGCGCCATCCTCGACGAGATAGTGCGTTGCCTCCGCGATGGTCTCCGGGGTCACCTGGGGCCGGGCCGTGTCCACCTCGATGGTGACGGGGGCTGACACGGCGAGCGTCGCCGGGCCGGCCACATAGGCTGCGGCGTCGTCGGCGGACACCGCAGGCTGCTGCACGACCTCCGGCAGCGCGACCGTCTCCGGCGAGATCAAGTAGGCATTGGCCACCGCTTCCGCAGCGCCGGGGATGTCGATCTGGCGACCCTCCTCCCCCGGCGTCAGCACCGGCTCCATGCCGTCGTAGTAGACGGCGGGCTCTGCCGTGGGCCGCGAGACGATGTCGGCGAAGGCCTGCAGCCTCTCGGCCAGGATCGGCTCATCGATGATGACGACGGGATCGACGGCAACCGACCCGAAGAGCCGCAGGACCATGCCGATCGGGTTGTAGATGCGCCCCGCCGCCGCATCGGCCGTGGCCACGGGGTCGAAGGAGAGCCCGGAGTCGGCCGGGAACACCTCATCGGAGGTGCTGAAGGCCGAGATCGGCACTGGCGCCTCCGCGCGCGGACCGACCTGGACCTCCAAGGTGGCCACCGCCTCGGCCTTCGACATGCCGCCGATCTGGACTCCCACGACAGTCGTATTGGCCGGGATATCCGCGCTGGATCCCAGCAGCATGCCCAGGTAGAAGACCACGCAACCGGCGATGGCCGCCACCGCGACCCAGATGAGGTCGCGCGCCGAGCGCCCATGGCCCTGCTCGGGCTCCGGGGGGGCCGCCACTGCCACGTCGACTGCTCCTCGTGCATGCGCGCACCGGCCGAATGCCGGGGTTCATGTCATCGTAAGCACGGCCGGGCCGAGAACGCGTGTTACGCGCGGCGCAGCCTCGAGATCGGCGGCACCGTCGCGGCCGCCGCGCCCAGGACGACACCCCCGACGAGGTAGGCCATCTGCCGGGAGCCGGCCGAGATCACCAGGCCGCCGGACGGGAGCTGGGCCGAGAACGCGACGGTCGTCGCCAGCCAGCCGAAGAAGAGCGCCCACCCGGTCCACCGCGTGTCCGCCGCCTCGATGACACCGCGGATGAGGAGCAGCAGGGCCGCGAGGGCGAGCACCATGCCCCAGGGGATCGTGACGCCGCCCACGAGCACCCGGACCGCCTGGAAGAACGCGCCGAGCGTGCCGACCACGAGTCCCGCCACGAGCGCCCCGAGGGACAGGGCGACCTTCATGCGACCCCGGCGAAGAGATCCGTCTCGCGACCGGTGGCGTCGAACGGGCCGGCGGGCTCCCCGCGCACCAGGCGGAAGTACTCGGTGCCGAAGGCCTCGGCGCCCACGTTGTCGGCGAGGGCGAAGAATCCGCCGTCCACCGCGACCTGGGTCTCGTGGGCGCGCAGGGCCGCCATCTTGCGGTCGAGGTAGTCGCCCGCCGGGACCGCGGCGGTCACCAGCTCGTCGTCGACGGCGAAGGGGATGTCGTCGGGATCCATCTCCGCGAAACCAGTGGTGTCGCCTGCCGCGCGCAGTGCCTCGATCCCCTGCCGGATGATGCTGCGCGGGAACGCCGTCCAGTAGACCTTCTCCACCGACCAGGCCGGGCCGAGATCCGCGCGGAACGACGGGGCACCGGCGAGCAGGACGGCGTACATCGACACCCGATGCGCCTGGATGTGGTCGGGGTGACCGTAGCCGCCGAAGTCGTCGTAGGTGACCATCACCTGGGGGCGCACCTCGCGAATCACCGACACGAGGTGCGTCGCGGCCTGCAGGAGGTCAGCCCGGCAGAAGGCGTCGCCGCGCTCGGTGCTCGGCGTGCCGACCATGCCGGAGTCACGAAAAGTGCCAGGCCCGCCAAGAAGTCGCCAGTCGACGATACCCAGGGCCTCCATCGCGGCCGCCAACTCCGTCTGCCGGTGCTCGCCGAGCCGGTCCTCCTGATCGGCGGCGAGATGTGCGAGGCCGGGGACGAGGATCTCGCCCTGCTCGCCCAGGGTGCACGTCACGAGCGTCACCTGCGCGCCCTCCGCGGCGTACTTGGCCATGGTGGCCCCGGTGCCGATGGATTCGTCATCGGGATGGGCGTGGACGAGAAGGAGTCGGCGGTCGGCCATGCCCGGAAGCCTAGTGCGAGGATGTCGGGATGGCCGAGTCCTACCCGCGTCAGCGCGCGCGCACGCGCGCCTTCCGCCTGGGCGCGCCTCGCGCCTTCACTCCCTCGCCCGAGGGCACGCGCGTCGCCTTCCTGCGCTCACGCGGCGGCAGCGACCCGGTCAGCTGCCTGTGGGTCCTCGACCTGCCCGCGGCATCCGAGCGATGCGTGGCCGACCCGGCGACGATGCTGTCCGATGCGGAGGAGCTGCCGGCCGAGGAGCGCGCGCGTCGCGAGCGGATGCGCGAGGTGAGCTCCGGCATCACCGACTACGCCGTCGACCGCGCGGTGCGCGTGGCCGCCTTCGCCCTGTCCGGCGTCCCCTATGCAGTGTCCCTCGACGATCCGGCAGCGACCCCTCTCCCGCTCGACGCACCCGGCCCGGTCATCGACCCCCGGCCCGACCCCACCGGCACCTGGTGTGCCTACGTGCACGCCGGCGGCCTGTACGTCGTACCCCTCGACGGGGGACCGGCGAGGGCGCTGTGCCTGCCCGAGCATGATGCGCAGGCCTGGGGGCTCGCGGACTTCATCGCGGCCGAGGAGCACGATCGAGTGCGCGGCTACTGGTGGCTGCCCGATGGCTCCGGCCTGCTGGTGGAGCGCTACGACGAGACCGCCGTCAGCACCTGGTGGATTGCCGACCCGGCCCATCCGGAGGCGCCCGCGCGTCCGCATCGCTACCCGGCCGCGGGCACGGCCAATGCCGACGTCTCCCTCTGGCGGGTGCGGCTCTCCGACGGAGACGTCTCCCCCGTCGCCTGGGATCGCGATGACCTGCCCTATCTCACGCAGGTGACGACGTCATCCCACGGCGCCCCGCTGGTGACCGTGCTCTCGCGCGACCAGCGCCGCCAGGTCACCTACGAGGTCGACCCCGACTCCGCCTCGGCGCTCGCGGTGATCGAGCGCACCGACCCGCAGTGGATCGACGTCATGCCCGGGGTCCCCGCGCGGGCTCCCGGCGGGGGCATCCTCGAGATCGTCTCGGACCGGGACGCCGACGCCCAGCGACTGACCCTCGATGGCGTGGCGCTTACGCCCGGGGAGCTGCAGGTGGAGGCGCTCGTCGACATCGGCGACGCCGATGCCCTCGTCATCGCCGGCAGCGACCCCGTCGCTCCCGGCCTGCATCGCGTGTCGTACGACGGCACCGTGACGCGCGTCGTCCCCGACGAGTCGTCCGGCACCTCGTCGGGACGACGCAGCGGCGACACGATGGTCGTGTCGCGCACGCGCCTGGACTCCACGGCCACGACGGTCGAGGTCTACCGCGACCGCACGGCGATCGCCTCCATCGCATCCCTGGCGGAGACCCCCGTGATCTCGCCGCGTCCCGTCCTGCATCGCCTCGGGGACCGACAGCTCCATGCCGCCGTGCTCTTCCCCGCCGATCACGTCCCGGGCTCGCGTCGCCTGCCGGTCATCATGTCGCCGTACGGCGGCCCGCATGCCCGCCTCGTGGTGGCCGCCGGCCTGGGCTTCGGCAGCGCGCAGTGGCTCGCCGACCAGGGCTACTGCGTCATCGTCGCCGACGGTCGCGGCACTCCCGGCCGAGGCCCGGCCTGGGATCGCACGGTCAAGGGCGACCTCGCCACCCCCGCGCTCGAGGATCAGGTCGCGGCCCTCGAGGGCGCGGCAGCGGCGTACCCCGACGACATCGACACCTCGCGGGTCGGCATCCGCGGCTGGTCCTTCGGCGGCTATCTCGCCGCCCTCGCGGTGCTGCGCCGACCCGATGTCTTCCACGCGGCGGTCGCGGGCGCCCCCGTCACCGAGTGGCGGCTCTACGACACCGGCTACACGGAGCGCTACCTGGGCGACCCGCAGGCGGATCCCGCGGCCTACGACCGCTCCTCGCTACTGCCGCTCGCCGCGGAGCTCACCCGACCCCTGCTCATCATCCACGGGCTGGCCGATGACAACGTGGTGGTCGCGCATTCGCTGCAGCTGTCGTCGGCGCTCCTGGCCGCCGGCCGACCGCACTCCGTGCTGCCGCTGAGCGGCGTGACCCACATGACGCCGCAGGAGGTCGTCGCGGAGAACCTCCTGCGCGCGGAGCTCGACTTCTTCTCGGCTGCCCTGCAGCCCTAGGACTGGCGCTGGCCCCAGCGCTCGGCGCCGCCAGCCTCCTGCGCATCGGCCAGCTGCTGCCCCGGCGAGGCCAGGTGGGCTGCGCCCTGGTCGGTAAGGCCGGAGTCGGGCCCCTGGATGAGGTGGGAGCCCAGGCCGCCCTCGATGGGGAAGTGGCAGGCCACGAAGTGATCCGGCGCCTTCTCCACGAGGACCGGCACCTCGGTGCGACAGCGGTCCTGTGCGCGGAAGCAGCGGGTATGGAAGACGCAGCCCGGCGGCGGGTTGATGGGGCTCGGCAGGTCGCCCCCCAGGACGATGCGCTCGCGCTGGCCGCGCACCGAGGGATCCGGCACCGGCACGGCGGACATGAGCGCATGCGTGTAAGGGTGGAACGGCTCGAGGTAGAGCCCCTCGCGCGTGGCGATCTCGACGATGTGCCCGAGGTACATCACCGCAACGCGATCGGCCACCTGCCGGACCACGGACAGGTCATGGGCGATGAAGAGGTAGGCGATGCCGAATTCCTGCTGCAGGTCCTGGAGCAGGTTGAGGATCTGGGCCTGGATCGACACGTCGAGGGCGGACACCGGCTCGTCGCAGACGATGAGCTTGGGCCGCAGTGCGAGGGACCGCGCGATGCCGATGCGCTGCCGCTGCCCGCCGGAGAACTCATTGGGATAGCGGTTGTAGTGCTCGGGATTAAGCCCCACGCGCTCCATGAGCTCCTGGACCGTCTTGCGGATGCCGCCGGGGGGATCGAGCTTCTGCACCCGGTATGGCGATCCGATGATCGTGCCGACCGTGTGCCGTGGGTTGAGCGCGTTGTAGGGGTCCTGGAAGATCATTTGCGCCTTGCGGCGCAGCGGGACCATCTGGCGGCGGCTCAGGGACGTGATGTCGTCGCCGTCGAGGATGATCGACCCGGATGTGGGCTCGAGCAGGCGCATGATGGTGCGTCCCGCCGTCGACTTGCCGCATCCGCTCTCGCCGACAAGGCCGAGCGTCTCCCGGGAGTCCAGCGAGAGACTGATCCCATCGACGGCCTGGACCTGGCCGACGACCTTGCGGCGGAACCCGGTCGAGCGCACCGGGAAGTACGTGCGCAGGTCGGTGACCTGGAGGATCTGGCTCTCCGTCATACCGGCCCCCCATCCGGCGGGGTGAGCACGAGACTGGCGAGGACCTCGTGGCCGAGCTGCTCGCGCTCCTCGCGCGGGATGTGGCACCGGACGCGGTGGTCCGGTCCAGCCTCGAGCAGCGCGGGGCGCGTGGTGTGGCATGCGTCGTCGGCGACGCGCGCGGTGTACTCGCAGCGCGGGCTGAAGACGCACCCCGCCGGCGCGGAGATGAGCGAGGGCGGATTGCCCGGGATCGGGTCAAGGCGCTGGCTGGGATCGCGGTCCAGGCGCGGGATCGACGAGAGCAGCCCCAGCGTGTAGGGCATCTGCGGGCTCGCGAAGAGTTCGTGGACGGGGGCGGACTCCACGACATTGCCGCCGTACATCACGACGACGTCGTCGGCGATGCCCGCGACCACGCCGAGGTCGTGGGTGATCATGATGATGGCGGTGTCGTAGCCATCCTGGATCTCGGCAATGAGCTCGAGGATCTGTGCCTGGACGGTGACATCCAGGGCCGTGGTCGGCTCGTCGGCAATGAGCAGCGAGGGCGAGTTGATGAGCGCCATCGCGATCATCACGCGCTGGCGCATGCCGCCGGAGAGCTGGTGGGGATAGTCGTCGATGCGCCGCTCGGCCGCCGGGATGCCGACCTTCTGAAGCATCTCGATCGACTGCTCGCGGGCCTCCTTCTTGCTCACCTTCTGGTGGACCCGCACGGCCTCCGAGAGCTGGGCGCCGATGCGGTAGAAGGGATGCAGGCTCGACATGGGGTCCTGGAAGATCATCGACATCCGTGCCCCGCGCAGGTGATACATCTCCTTCTCGGGAGTCGTGACGAGATCCTGCCCTTCGAACATGACCTTGCCGGTCATGTGAGCCGTGCGCGGGTTGATGAGGCCCATGATCGATTGCGCGGTGACGCTCTTGCCGGAGCCCGACTCCCCCACGATCGCGACCGTCTTGCCGCGTCCGAGGTCGAAGGACACGCCGTTGACAGCCTGGACGAGGCCATCCTCGGTCGGGAAGGCGACGTGGAGGTCCTCGACGGACAGGATCGTCTCGGTCATGCCAGCGTCACCCTCGGATCGATGAAGGCATAGAGCAGGTCGACGATGAGGTTGGCGACGATGACGAAGAACGCGGCAATGAGCGTGACGCCCACAAGCACTGGCAGGTCGGGGTCGACCACGGACGACACGGCCAGGGTGCCGATGCCGGGCAGGCTGAAGACGCTCTCCGTGATGATGGCGCCGCCGAGGAGTCCGGCGAAGTCGAGCCCGGCGGCGGTGACGATGGGGGTGAGGCCCGCGCGCAGCGCGTGCTTGCCCACGACGGTCCGCTCAGGCAGGCCCTTGGCGCGCGCCGTCCGGATGTAGTCCTCGCCGAGGGTCTCGAGCATCTGGCTTCGCGTGAGGCGGGCATAGAACGCGGCGTACAGGATTGCCAGGATGATCCACGGCAGGAGCATCGTCTGGAAGAACTGCACCGGATCCTCGAACGGCGACACGTAGGACGGGTAGGGCAGCAGTTGCCAGCGGATGATGATGAAGAAGAGGGCGACGAGGCCCAGGAAGAACGCCGGGAGCGAGTAGCCCAGCAGCGAGATGCCCATGACCGACTTGTCCTGCCAGCGGCCGCGGCGCAGCGCCGCGTAGATGCCGGTGAGGATGCCGACGACCATGAAGAGCACGAAGGCCCCCAAGGCCAGCCAGATGGTCGCGGGCAGCCGCTGGGCGATGAGCTCGAGGACCGGGGCGTTCTTGCGGAAGGAGTAGCCCAGGCAGGGTGCCGCGCAGACGAGCGCACCCGGTCCGCCATCGGCCGGATAGGTGCGGCCGAAGAAAATGCCCTTGACGAAGACGAAGTACTGCTGCAGCACGGGCATGTCCAGGCCGAGGCGGGCCCGGTTGGCCTCGATGATCTGCGGGGTGCAGGCCTTGCCGCACGACAGCCGCGCGACGTCGGCCGGCAGCATGTTGAAGAGGAAGAAGACGGCCATGCTCAGCAGCACGAGCATGAGCAGCATGATGAGGACGCGCCTCACGACGTAGCCGCCCATGGTCTTCCTCCTCTCAGGTCTCTCGGGGGTCGCAGTGGGGGCGGGCCCCGAGGCCCGCCCCCACTGCGGCTATGCGGCTATCAGCCGGTGACACCCATGGCGGCATACGGCCATGAGCCGTACGCCGGCCAGCTGTAGACCGGGCCCACCTTGGTGCCGGCCATGCGCTGATCGCGACCGAAGCGGGTCGGGATCACGAGCATCTTCTGCGCGACCTCCTTGTTGAGGTCCTGCCACATGGTGGCCTGCTTGTTGCGGTCGAGCTCCTGCGAGGCCGCCTTGACCTTGGCGATCCACGCATCGTCATTCCACCGCGACAGGTCGAAGCCACCGGCCTCGGTCGTGAGCGGCGGGATGACCGTGGAGGCGTTCGGCCAGTCCGGGCCCCAGCCGGCGCCCATGAGCTCATGTGCCTTCTCCGGGTCGAACACGATGCCGTAGTACTGGCCGGGCTCGATCGGGTTGAGCTTCACGGTGATGCCGGCCTTGGCGAGGGACGACACCCAGACCGCAGCGGACTTGTCGGCGTCGGCGCTCTGCGCGTAGTCCATCGTGATCGTGGTCGGGCAGTCGCCCGCCTCGGCGATGAGCTTCTTCGCAAACTCCGGGTCGCCGGTCGACGGCACGGGCTGGCCGAGGAGGCCATCCCACAGCCCCGTCGGCGCGTAATCGATGCCGATATTGGGCTTAACGATGCCGTCGGCGAAGTCGCCGGCGTACTTGCCGCCCGCGATCGTGCGCAGCGCCTCGCGGTCGACCGCGACACCGAGTGCCTGGCGGCACTTCTCGTTCGGGATCTTCTGCGTGTCGATGGCGACGTAGCGGGTGTAGGGGTCGAACGCGTCGATGCGACGCGACTCGTACTGCGGGTTGTCGAAGACCACCGGCAGGGATGCGCTCGTCATGCCCTGGGTCATGGCGAACTCGTCATTGCCCGAGGACTGGATGATGCGCTGATCGACCGCGGCCTCATCGAGACCGAAGTTGACCTCCCACTGGTCCGGCAGCGCCAGGCGCCAGCTGTCCGTCGCCGCATCCCACTGGTCGTTGCGGACGAGGACGAGCTTGCCGCCCTTGCCGGTCTGGTAGGTCTGGATCTTGTAGGGGCCGTTCGACAGCGGCTTGTTGGCGTAGTCGGCGCCGGTGTCGGCATCGGCACGCACGGCGCTGAAGCCGAGGGTGACCGCGTAGTTGAAGTCCGGCACGGGCTGGTTCAGGTTGAAGGTGATCGTCTGCCCGTTGCAGGTGACCGCCTTGTCGTAGAGGTCCTGCCCTTCCTTGGAGTACGGGCCCTTGTAAGCGGAGCTGCCGTCCTCATTGGTCGGGATGTCGAGGTACACCATGGCGTACGTCGGTCCGCCGGCGATGATGTCCGTCGCGAACGTGCGGGAGACGCCGTACTTCACGTCATCACAGGTGACGGGCTTGCCGTCCTCCCACTTGATGCCGTCCTTGAGGGTGAAGGCCCACGTCTTGCCGCCATTGGTCTGCGTGCCCGTGTCCGTCGCCATGTCCGGAACGAGGGACGTGCCCTCGTTGTTGTCCGGTGACATCTTGTAGGTGGTGAGCGAGCGCTGGATCGTCGCGCCCAGGAAGGCGAGGTCCTCGCCCGTGTAGATCACCTGCGGGTCCAGCGTCTGCAGCTGCTCCGCGTTGGTGAGGATGTAGAGGGTGCCACCCTTCTGGGGTGTGGCGCCGCCGCCGCCGCTGGACGAACTGCTTCCTCCGCCTCCGCCACCGCAGGCGGCGAGAATCAATGCCCCTGCGGATGCGGCGACCACGGCGATCCCGATGCGGGACCTGCTCTTGCCCATGTGTCCTCCTGACTTTCGCACCGGGGACGTCCCTCGGTGTCGTATCCCCTGAGCCGGTCGTACGCCCTGCTCAGAAGTCGGTGTCGGCTGGTCGCTCACAGGCGCCCCGCCTTGGGGTCGAGGGCGTCGCGCACGGCATCGCCCACGAGGTTGAAGGTCACCACCACGATCGCCAGGACAACGCCCGGGATGAAGAGGTAGGACGGCACGACGGTGAAGTACTTGACCGAGTCGGAGAGCATGGCGCCGAACGACGCCTCCGGCGGCAACAGGCCGACGCCGAGGAAGGAGAGCGCAGCTTCGGTGCCGATGTAGGTCGGCAGGGTGAGGGTCGCGTAGACGAGGATCGGTGCCCACAGGTTGGGCAGGATCTCCTTGAAGAGGATCCGCGACGTGCCGGCCCCCGAGGCGATCGACGACTCGACGAACTCCCGCTCGCGCAGGCTCAGCACCTGGCCCCGCACGATGCGGGCCAGGTAGGGCCAGCCGAAGAGGCTGAGCACCAGGATGAGGTAGGTCACGCGCGAGGCATTGCCCTCGGGCACGCCCAGCATCGTGATGCGCTCCGTGAGGGCCCCCGACAGCGCCAGGATGATGAGGAGGAAGGGGAAGGCCAGGATGAGGTCCATGAAGCGGCCCAGGGCCGAGTCCAGCCAGCCCCGGGAATAGCCGGCGATGATCCCCACCGCCGTGCCGATCACCGTGGTGAGGATGGTGGCCGAGGTGGCGATGAGCAGTGAGATGCGCAGTCCGTAGAGCAGTCGGGCCAGGATGTCGCGCCCCGTGCCCCACTCCACCCCGAGCGGGTGCTGCACGCTCGCCCCGCCCCACGGTCCGATGGGCTTGCCCGCCTCATTGGAGTCGATGGCCGTGGGATCCAGGGAGTAGGGGTCGACGCCGAGCCACGAGCAGATGAGCGGCGCGAAGAGCGCGATGAGCACGATGAGGATGAGGACCGCGAGGGAGACCATCGCGGTCTTGTCCCGGCGGAAGCGCCCCCAGGCAATCGCCCACAGCGACCGGCCCTGGAACTCCTCCTCCTCGGATGCCCCCGTGCCGGGAGTCTCCGGAGGCGCGACGTCGGCCACCGTGGTCACGCACCCGCCTCCCTCTGCGCTACCGACCGGTAGTCAGACCGGTCGGGGGGCACTGTACGCCGGGACGGGGTCCGGGGAGAGCCGGTCAGGCGAGAGGACCGGCCTTCGTGACCCGATCGCGACCTCGAGGGACCCGTGCCCCCTAGGAGCGGGCGGGGCCCGACCGGGACCTCGCCTTGGCCCGGTCCGTCGCCGCCAGCTGGACCTTGCGGATCCGGACGGCCTGGGGGGTCACCTCCACGCACTCGTCCTCCCGGCAGAACTCCAGGGCCTGCTCCAGGGACAGCTGCTTGTGCGGGATGAGCGGCACGAGGACATCGCCGGAGGACTGCCGCATGTTGGTGAGCTTCTTCTCCTTGGTCGGATTGACGTCGAGGTCATCAGACCGGGAGTTCTCGCCCACGATCATGCCCTCGTAGACCTCGGTGCCAGGCCCGACGAACATCGTGCCGCGCTCCTGGAGATTGGCCAGCGCGAAGCCGGTCGTCGGCCCGGTGCGATCGGCGACCAGCGAGCCACTCGGACGCGTGCGCAGCTCCCCGTGCCACGGCTCGTAGCGGTCGAAGACGTGATGGAGCAGTCCGGTCCCACGCGTCTCCGTGAGGAATTCGGTGCGGAAGCCAATGAGTCCGCGGGCCGGGACGAGGTACTCCATGCGGACCCAGCCGGTGCCGTGGTTGACCATCTGCTCCATGCGGCCCTTGCGCAGGGCCATGAGCTGGGTGACAACGCCGAGGTACTCCTCAGGGATATCGACACTGAGTCGCTCCATCGGCTCCTGCAGCTTGCCGTCGATCATGCGCGTGACGACCTGGGGCTTGCCCACGGTGAGTTCAAAGCCCTCGCGCTTCATGAGCTCCACGAGGATCGCGAGCTGCAGCTCGCCGCGGCCCTGCACCTCCCAGGTGTCGGGGCGCTCCGTGGGCAGCACGCGGATCGAGACGTTGCCGATGAGCTCCTGGTCGAGGCGCGTCTTCACCATGTTGGCGGTGAGCTTGGTCCCGCCGCTGCGGCCTGCAAGGGGCGAGGTGTTGATGCCGATGGTCATCGAGATCGATGGCTCATCGACGGTGATGACCGGGAGTGCCACCGGATTCTCCGGATCGGCGAGGGTGTCGCCGATAGTGATCTCGGCCATCCCCGCCACGGCGATGATGTCGCCCGGCCCGGCGCTCTCGACCGGCACGCGATCCAGGGCCTCGGTCATGAGCAGTTCGACGACCTTGGCGCGCTCGACAGAGCCATCGGCCTTCATCCAGGCGACCTGCTGGCCCTTGCGGATCGTGCCCTGGTGCACGCGGCACAGCGCGAGCCGGCCGAGGTAGGGCGAGGCGTCGAGGTTGGTGACATGAGCCTGCAGCGGCGCATTCTCGTCGTACGACGGGGCAGGGATGGCATCGATCAAGGTTGCGAAGAGCGGCTCGAGACTCTCCTCGGCAGGCATGCCGCCGTCGGCCGGACGCTCGCGCGAAGCGCGACCGGCCTTGGCGCTGGTGTACACGATGGGGAAGTCGATCTGCTCGTCTGTCGCATCGAGGTCGAGGAAGAGTTCATAGGCCTCGTCCACCACCTCCGCGATGCGCGAATCCGGCCGATCGACCTTGTTGATGACGAGGACGACGGGCAGTTTCTTGGCGAGGGCCTTGCGGAGCACGAAGCGAGTCTGCGGCAGGGGGCCCTCGGAGGCATCGACGAGCAGGACCACGCCGTCCACCATCTCCAGCCCTCGCTCCACCTCGCCGCCGAAGTCGGCGTGGCCCGGCGTATCGATGATGTTGAAGGTGACACCGCCCTCCGGCGCCGAAGGGCCGACGTACTTCACCGAGGTGTTCTTCGCGAGGATCGTGATGCCCTTCTCGCGCTCGAGGTCCATGGAGTCCATGACGCGGTCGTCGACATCCTGGTTGGCCCGGAAGGCCCCCGACTGCCAGAGCATGGCGTCGACGAGGGTGGTCTTTCCGTGGTCGACGTGGGCGACGATGGCGACATTGCGCAGGTCGGAGCGGGTGGCAGTCACCCCGAGACCCTACGTGGCGTGTCGCGCGACCGCCTCGACGGCCTCGAGGTCGGACTCGAGCCAGTCGATCTCGCCGAACTCCTGCGGCGCCACCCAGCGCAGGTCGTCATGATGGTCGAGCGGCTGCGGCTCGCCTCGGACGATCGTGGCGGCATAGAAATGGAGCACCAGGCCGTGGTGGAGCGGCCACTCCCCCGGCACGCGCTCGCCCACGGCGATCTCGACGCCGAACTCCTCACGGATCTCCCGCGCAAGAGCCTCCTGCTCCGTCTCGCCCGGCTCGACCTTGCCGCCCGGCAACTCCCACCGGCCCGCCACATCGGCCGGGCGGGTGCGTCGCGCCGCCATGTAGCGCCCATCGCGCTCGATGGCCGCGGCCACGACGACGGTCACCCGTTGTCGACCTCGATGCCGGCCTGCTTCCAGCAGATCTCCGCGGCCTCACCCGAGTCCGCGTGCACGAGGACGTAGTCGGTGTCGTACGTCGACACCGCGAGGATCCCGAGCCCGCCCTCGGCGAGCGGTGCCGTGAGCGACGACATGACGCCTGTCACGGAGAAGTCGATGGTGCCGGCGACGCGGTACGCCAACCACGGGCCCACGCTGCTGTCGGCGTCCACCGTGACTCCAGATGACGTGATGATGCTGAGCTCATCGCGCGAGCGGGACACCGACACGAAGGGCGAGTCCCAGACGCCATCGGGAACGGCAGCGGAGGGCGACAGCCGATGGACGGCGTACTCGCCAGGAACGAGGGTCATCGTCACGGTCATGCCGGCATCCTGCCAGGGTGCGAGAGCATGAGGCGGCCGCGGGCTCGTCCCCGGTCGCACGACGAGCAAGGAGGCCTCAATGACCTGGTATTCGGAGATCCCGGCACGGCGTACCCGCCAGATCCTCGGCGACGCGTGGCTGGTGCTGTGGAGTGCGCTGTGGATCTGGGTGGCGCTGCGGCTCTACGACCTCGTCATGAACCTCGCGGCTCCCGGGCTCGCCATCGCGAGCGGCGGCACGGACCTCGCCGATCGCTTCACGGCGGCGGGAGAGGCCGTGGGCGGAGTGCCGATCATCGGCGAGGCGCTGCAGTCGCCCTTCGATGGCATGAGCAGCGCCTCGATGTCGATCGCAGAGGCGGGCCAGGCATCGGCCAATGCCGTCACACTGCTGGCGCGCTTCCTCGCCATCGCGATCGCAGTCCTCGGGATCGCATCCTGGGCGATGCTGTGGGTGCCGATCCGCGTGGCCTTCATCCGCCGCGCCACTGCGGCTCGGCGATTCCTCGACAGCACCGACGACCTCGATCTCTTCGCACTGCGGGCGATGGCCCGTCAACCCCTGCACCTCCTGGCCCGCATCAGCGACGATCCGGCGGGCGCCTGGCGGCGCGGGGATGAGCGGGTGATCGCAGCCCTGGCTTCGCTAGAGCTGAAGTCCGAGGGGCTGCGCGTCAGGACGTAGTTCTCTTCCGCGTGGTTCTACTCCCAGGGATCGACAGTCCCGCGGCCAATCCGGGTGAGGATCTCGTTGGCCTCGGCGGCATGCCAGAGGTCATGGGCGTGCACGCGGTCGATGACGAAGCCGCGCGAGTGCACCCAGTCGCCATCCCAGTCGCTGTGGTCGATGACGTCGTCGAGGCTATCGAGAGTCCAGGTGTCGAGAGCGCGTTCGACGACAGCGAACGTCGAGCCGAGGGCGTCGACGAGTTGCTCGGCATCGAGGACGTTCTCAAGGTCCTCGTCGCCCGGACATGACCACGCCGCATTCGTGAACGGCGTCGTCTCGGCCCCGGGCTCGCCAGCGAAGTCGCACAGCCAGAAGACGCGCTGGCAGGCGAGATGCCCGACCACCGCCCATAGGGGCCAGCGATCGGGCCCAAGCGACTGAGCGAGGTCAGCGTCGCTCAGCGGCGCGACGGCATCGCGAAGCTCGCGGTTGAGGCGGGGCCAGCTGCCGAAGGCAGTGCGCAGGGTCACAGGCCCTTCTCCTGGCGGTAGACCGCCACGACGGCGTTGGCGTGGCCGTGGCCCATGCCCATCTCCTTGAGATAGGCGACCTGCTCCATGTGCTTGGCGCCCTTCACCACATCCAACTGCTTCATCCAGTAGGAGATCGGGTGTCCGTACTTCTTCTCGATGGAGGGGAAGTAGGACTTCGGTCCGGAGACCTTCTCGGCCATGGCGCTCTCCTAGACGTTGAAGCGGAACTCGACGACATCGCCGTCCGCCATCACGTAGTCCTTGCCCTCCATGCGCACCTTGCCGCGCGACTTGGCCTCGGCCATCGAGCCGGCGTCGACGAGGTCATCGAAGGACACCACCTCGGCCTTGATGAAGCCCTTCTGGAAGTCGGTGTGGATGACCCCCGCAGCCTCCGGAGCCGTCGCGCCCTTGCGGATGGTCCAGGCGCGGGCCTCCTTGGGACCCGCGGTGAGGTAGGTCTGCAGGCCGAGGGTGTCGAAGCCGACGCGGGCGAGCGCGTCGAGGCCCGACTCGTCCTGTCCGATGGACTCGAGCAGCTCCAGCGCCTCCGCGTGGTCGAGGCCGACGAGCTCCGACTCGATCTTCGCGTCGAGGAAGACGACCTCCGCCGGGGCCACGAGATCGCGCATTCTCTGACGGAACGCCGCATCGGGGAGCTGGTCCTCGTCGGCGTTGACGACGTACAGGAAGGGCTTGGCCGTGAGGAGGAAGAGCTCGCGGATCGGGGCGGCGTCCATGCCGGAGGCAAAGATCGTCGTGCCGGCGTTGAGAGTCTCCTGCGCCTTCTCGGCCGCGGCCAGGGTCTCGGCCCGGTCCTTGTTCAGGCGCGCTTCCTTCTGCAGGCGCGGGATCGCCTTCTCGAGTGTCTGCAGGTCGGCGAGGATGAGCTCGGTGTTGATGGTCTCGAGGTCCTCCGCCGGGTCGACGCGGCCCTCGACGTGGACGACGTCGGGATCCTCGAAGGCGCGGAGCACCTGGCAGATCGCATCGGACTCGCGGATGTGGGCGAGGAACTGGTTGCCGAGGCCGGCACCCTCGCTGGCACCCTTCACGATGCCCGCGATGTCGACGAAGGTGACCGTCGCGGGGAGGATCCGCTCGGAGCCGAAGATCTGGGCGAGCACGGCGAGCCGGGGATCCGGCACCTCGACCACGCCCGTATTGGGCTCGATCGTCGCGAACGGGTAGTTCGCTGCTAGGACGTCGTTCTCCGTGAGGGCATTGAAGAGGGTCGACTTGCCGACGTTGGGGAGACCGACGATGCCGATGGTGAGTGCCATA
>JBPCSL010000175.1:0-5752 GCA_051007175.1 Candidatus Nanopelagicales bacterium | reverse complement strand
ACGTAGCGCACGCGTGTGCCCGGTGCGTTGCTCGGGCCGATGATTCGCACGGCGTACGCCGCGACCGTCGGATCACCGCCCTCGCCGAGGTCGACCGGCCCCGAGAGACCGACGTAGCCGATGTCTGTGCCCGCGCGGGCCTGGCGCAGGCACGTCGCCAGGGAGTCGCACGGCGTACCGCCGGTGGTGACCGACGGGATCGCCGCGCGTATCCCTGGGGGCGTGACCTCGCCGAGGAAGCGGGAGGACTGCTCGGCCGCGAGGATGGCGACGGCGGCCGCGTCGTAGGCCTGGGCGGCATAGGCCAGCTGGCGCGCCTTCGGGGCCAGCGACCGCACCCGATCGGCGAGGGCCCGCGGGACCCGGAGGTCCGGGGCGGTGACGCGTGCGCCACGCAGGGTGCCGCGCGGGAGCGCCGCGGGGTCGACGCTCGCTCCCGCAGCCGCCGTGAGCAGGACGGTGCCCGGAAGTCCGCGCCGCACGAGCTCGCGCACGACGCTCGTCGTCTCAGCACCGGTGACGAGGAGGAGGCCGTCGGCGTGCACGCGGGCCGCGTCATCGGCGATGTCGCTCGCGCGCGCGTTGTCCGCATACCCCACGACCGTGGCCGGCATCCCGAGTGACACTGCCTGAGTCCGCGCGTACTGGGCAATCGCGGCCGAACTGCGCGGGGCGACGATGACGAGCCGACTCACCCGCGACTGGGCAGCCAGCTTCACCAGGGCCGCTCCCTGCAGCGCGTCGGACGGTGCGATGCGGGCGACGAGGCCGCTCAGCAGTGGGCTCGTCGTTGCCGGGGAGATGACCGTGAGCCCCTCGAGCGACGTGAGGGAGTCGAGCAGCAGGGACGACGAGAGCGGTCCGATGACAGCGCTGGCGCCCTGGGCGCGCAGACGGGTGAGAGTCGCCACCAGCGTCGATAGGGAATCGCCGGAGTCACCGCGCAACAGCGTCACCCGGGAGCCGTCTACTCCACCCGCGTCGTTGGCATCCGCGACGGCGAGGGCCACGGCGGCCTGGGTCGCGGGTCCGTAGTCCGCGAGCGCCCCGGTGTCCGGCAGCAGGGTGCCGAGGACCAGGGCATCGGCGCGCGGCACAGGGGCGCCTGCGGCAGCCGACGAGATCGGGTCAGCGGGCGCGGCCAGGGCCACCGGCACCGCGCTCGCCAGGACGGAAGCGGCCAGGAAGCCCCCCGCCATGACCCGTCGCATCATGAGGCGATGCTAGGCGCCCGGCCACCGCGATGCTCTGCTTGAATCGGGCAGTGACCAGCGACCTCAGCATCGGCGTGATCGGCACCGGCAATATCGGCACCTCGCATGCTCGCTCACTCGCCCGCGAAGTGTCCGGGGCCGAGGTGACCTGGCTCTTCGACGCCGACACCGCCCGGGCCAGCGGGCTCGCAGATGAACTCGGGGCGAACGTCGCCCCGTCGGTCGAGCAGCTCATCGCCTCGGTGGACGCCGTGGTGATTGCCTCCCCCGACGACCTGCACCCCGAACAGGCGCTGATCTGCCTGGACGCGCAGCGCCCGACCCTGTGCGAGAAGCCGCTCGGGCCCACGGTGGCGGGCGCCACCGCCGTCGTCGACGCCGAGGTGGACCTGGGGCGCCGCCTTATCTCCCTGGGCTTCATGCGCCGCTTCGATCCGGGATACGCGGCCCTCAAGGCGGGCATTCCGTCCGTGGGCGAGCCGCTCCTGGTGCATAACGTGCATCGCAATGCCTTCGCGCCGTACGGGCTGAAGAGCTCCATGACCCTGACGAACGCCGCCATCCACGAGCTCGACATCAACCGGTGGCTGCTCGACGACGAGTACTCGACCGTCCAGGTCATCACGGGCCGCCCGGGCCCGCGAACGCCGGCCGGGGAGTTCGATCCGCTGCTCGTCATCCTCACCACCGAGCGCGGCACGCTCGTCGAGATCGAGGCCTTCATCAACGCCGCCTACGGTTACGAGGTGCGCTGCGAGGTCGTCGCGAGCGACGGCACCCTCGACATGGGAGACGGGTCCTTCGTCACGCGCAGGTCGGCGCGCAGCGTCGGACACGACGTGCCGGAGCTGTGGCTGGGGCGGTTCGGCGACGCCTACCGACTGCAGCTACAGGCCTGGGTCGATGCAACCCACTCGGGCCGTACGTCGGGCGCGAGTGCCTGGGACGGCCTGGTCGCCACGATCACCGCCAACGCTGCCGTGGCCGCCATCACGGAGGGACCGCAGGTCATCGACCTGCCGCCCAAGCCCGCGCTCTACGCCTAGCGTCCCCGAAAGGCGTTGAGTGGCGGGTTATGCCACGACACGCCGGAGGCGTGCTGGCACAACCCGCCACTCAACGAAGTGGACGGTCGCTAGCTGATTGGGGTGAGCTGCTGCTGCTCGTCCGGCACCGTCATGGCGCCGGTCATGATCGCCACGACATCCTGCATCTGATGCGACTGCGGTGTCACGACGGCAGCACGATGCCCGAGTCGCTGCACGTGGATGCGGTCGGCGACCTCGAAGACCTGCGGCATGTTGTGGGAGATGAGGATGATGCTCATCCCGCGGTCGCGCAGGTCCTTGATGAGCTTGAGCACGCGCGCTGACTCGTTGACGCCGAGGGCCGCCGTGGGCTCGTCGAGGATGACGACCTTGCTGCCGAAGGTGCCCGCCCGCGAGACGGCCACCGCCTGGCGCTGGCCGCCGGACAGGGTCTCCACCGGCTGGGTGATGCTCTGCACCGTGAGGACGCCGAGCTCCCCGAGGCTCTTCGTGGACACCTCGCGCATGTGCTTCTTGTCGAGGCTGCGGAAGACCTTGCCGAGGAAGCCCTTCTTGCGCACCTCGCGGCCGAGGTAGAGGTTCTCGGAGATGTCGAGGGCCGGCGCGACGGCAAGCGTCTGGTAGACGGTCTCCACGCCCTTGCCGCGGGCATCGTGGGTGGACTTGAAGGTCACTTCCTCGCCGTTGATGAGCATGGCGCCCGAGTCGGGAGTGAGCGCCCCCGAGAGGCACTTGATGAGGGTGGACTTGCCGGCGCCGTTGTCGCCGACCACCGCGAGCACCTCACCGGGGAAGAGCTCGAAATTGCAGTCGTTGAGGCCGATGACGCGACCGAAGGACTTATTGAGTCCCTTGGCCTGGACGATCGGCTTAGTGTCGGTCGAGGCGGTCATGCCTTCACCTTCCTGATCCACTGGTCAACGGCAACGGCGACGATCACGAGGACGCCGATCGCGAGGACGCGGTAGGCCTGGTCGAGTCCCGCGAGGGAGAGCCCGAAGTCCAGGACGATGATGATGAGCGTTCCGATGAAGCTGCCGATGAGGCGTCCACGGCCGCCGAAGAGCGACGTGCCGCCGATCACGACAGCGGTGATGGTCTCGAGGTTGATTTCCGGGGCGACGTTCGGACTGGCGGATCCCAGGCGCCCGATCGTGATCCAGGCCGCAATGCCGATCACGATGCCGGCGACGACGTAGACGCTGAAGATGACGCGCTTGACGTTGATGCCGGACAGCTCGGAGGCCACCGGGTCGTCGCCGACGGCGTACACGTGGGTGCCCCAGGCGGTGCCGCGCATGATGTAGGAGAAGACCGCGTAGAGCAGCAGCATCACGATGACCCCGACCGTGATGGAGAACGGCCCGAGCTGGAAGTCCTTGCCCATGATGCCGAGGAACTCGGGGTACTCCTTGCCCTGGATGGTGCGGGCCTTGAAGATGATGAGGGTCAGCGCCGTGAAGATACTCAGCGTGCCGAGGGTCACGATGAACGGCGGCAGGTTGAACCTCACGATGAGGAAGCCGTTCAAGCCGCCGGCCAGCGTGGCGATGGCAATGCCGATGATCACCGCGAGGGCGGGATTCTGGCCAGCCATGAAGGTGACGTTGGACGCCGTCGTGTAGACCGCGAGGTTGGCCATGAACATCTGCGCGAAGACCATGATCGCGCCGATGCTGAGGTCGATGCCAGCCGTGAGGATGACGATCGTCTGCGCGATGGCGAGCGTGCCGATGATCACGGTCTGCTGCAGCATCAGCGAGATGGTGCCGGGCTTGGTGAAGTTCTCGAGCGAGCCGACCTTCATCACCAGGCCAAGGAAGGCGAAGATGATGACGAGCAAGGCCAGCACGATGAGGGGACTGACCCACGGATAGCGATGCAGGACGTGCTGCACCTTCTGCATGGCGGTGGCCCGGCCGGCGAACTCCTCGGCTGCCGTCGCGGGGGCGGTGCTGCTCACATCAACCTCCGGCTCTCAAGCGGGTAGGGGAAGAGTAGCGGGGATAAGGAAGGCGGGGCGGCCTTCCGGAGAAAGCCGCCCCGCCCCTTACGGACTACCTAGGCTCGATCAGCCCCAGGCGTTGTCGATGCACTGCTGAGCGGTCCACTGCTCGGCAGAGGTGACGGTGTCCATCGGATTGTCGGTGCAGAGCTTCACACCGGTGTCGTAGAACTCGCCATTGGCCGAGGTGGGAGCCGGCGGCGCGCCGCCGTCAGCGATCGCCTTGATGGCCTCGACGCCGAGCTTGGCCATGAGCAGCGGGTACTGCTGCGACGTGGCCTGGATCTCGCCAGCCTTGACGGCCTCGACGCCGGCGAGACCGCCGTCGACCGAGACGACAAGGACGTCGGTGCCGATCTTCTTGCCAGCAGCCTTGAGTGCCGCAGCGGCACCGAAGGCGGTCGGCTCGTTGATCGTGTAGACGACGTTGATGTCGGGGTTGGCAGCGAGGCACTTCTCCATGCCGGCGCGGCCGCCCTCCTCATTGGCACCCGTGGCCTCGAGGCATGCGATCTCGTAGTCGCCGCCCTTGCCCGTGGTGTACTTGCCGGACTTGGCCGGGGAGGCCATGTCCTCGAGGGTCGGAACCTCGACGCCGAGGCCCTTGAGGAAGCCATTGGCGCGGCAGTAGTCGACCGACACAACGCGGTCGTTGAAGATGACGAGCTCGGCGATGGTCGCCTTGGCGCCGTCAAGCGCACCCGCGGTCCACTGGCCGATGGCCTCACCAGCGAGGCAGTTGTCCGTCGCGAAGGTGATGTCAACGGTGTCCGGCGGATCGGTCGGGGTGTCGAGCGCGATCACGTAGAGGCCCGCAGCGCGTGCCTTCTCGATCGCGGCGTTGACGTTGACCGACATCGGGGTGATGAGGATGCCCTTGTCGCCGCGAGCAATAGCCTGCTCGATCGCGTCGATCTGGGACTGGTCGTCACCCTCCTGCTTGCCCGAGGCAACGGTGAGCTCGACGCCCGACTCCGCAGCAGCGGCCTTCGCGCCCTCCTGCATGGCGACGAAGAACGGGTTGGTCGAGTCCTTGGTGATCAGGGTCACCTTGACGGCCTCGCCCGGTGCGGGAGCGGCCGACGAGGACTCCGGCGCAGCGCTGGAGCTTGCGGGAGCTGCCGAGGACGAGGTGTCGCTGCTCGAGCTGCCACCGCAGGCGGCGAGCCCGAGAGCAAGGACACCGGCGGACGCCACAAGGGCGAGGCGCCGGCCTCCGAATGAAGCACGTGCCATGAAGACTCTCCTCTTCAAGGGGGGTCGGTTGACCCCGGGGGTGTACGCAACCTGTCCTGCCCTGCCCGAATGCGCAACAGCGCCGCGGCGCTCGTTACGCAATCGTTGGTGGCCTGAGACCTTGACAACGTTGTCGTAGGGGAGTTTCTATGGCCTGCGTCACACCGCGTCAAGAGGCTGTCCTGAGGGGAGGCTGGTTCCGTTATGGGTTCGTTATCAGCCCTTCCCGAGGCTTCGGGGGGTATCCC
>JBPCSL010000174.1:0-5505 GCA_051007175.1 Candidatus Nanopelagicales bacterium | reverse complement strand
CGCGCCGGATGACGCGGTGGGCCGCGTGGCGGTGACGGCAGCCAACACCGCGGCCGACCTGCTCGACCGCTGGTGGCAGTCCCAGGCCGACCATGGGCGAGGCCTGCGCGGCGGGGCCTGGACTTCACAGGGCTATCCGAGGGTTGTCCTCACGCTGGACGCCGTGCGGCTGGTCCGCGACCTGCCGGTGAGCGGGACCGTGACGTGGGATGCGCGCAGACAGCAGTTGACGTGCGATGTGCACGTCTTCGGCGTGGAGGGCGTCCGCCGGGTGACGAGCTTCTGGGACACGCAGGTATCCGGCGCGATGGCGACGGTGACCGTGACTGGTACTCGGCCGGGAACCTTCCAATTCCTCGCGCCTTAGCCCCGGGCCCCGTGGGCGGACTTGTCCTGAATAGCTCGGGCATCGTCGCCCTCGGACGCATCAGCGGTCGCAGGGTCTGCGATGAGGTGCCCGCAGTAGCCGTGACGGAGCCTCAGGGCCGGTAGGCGTCGCTTCGATGGTCGATGCGGATGACGAGAACCGTTCGCTGTGATTCGTCGATGCGATAGAGAACTCGATACACGCCGCGGCGTGCTGACCACACGCCGGTCAGGCTTCCGACGAGTGGCTTCCCGACGACACGTGGCCTCGCGATGAGAGCACCGGTGAGGAATTCGATGATCGCGGTCGCCACCGGCTCCGACAGATCCTCCGCGAGCGTGCGTCGGGCAGTGGGTGCTAGGGCGATGCCGTAGGGGGCTTCCTCGGTCACGTCGCGCGTAGGGATCGAACTGCTTCGACGCCGAGCACGATGTCACCGCGGGCATATGCGGAGTCGGCAGCGCGAATGTCGGCGAGGACGTCAGGGTCCGCGAGGACCGCGAGGGTCTCCTCGAGGGCACTGAGCTCCTCGGAACTGAGGACAACGGCGACGACCCTGCCGTTATTGGTGACCTCCACCCGGTCGTGCTCGCGACTCACCTGGTCGACGATCTCCGACAGGTGATCTCGCACGTAGCGCAAAGGTTGGGTCGTCATGGCCACAATTGTGGCGCGCTCAGGGGGCCCGGTCAACAGGGGCGGCTCGTCCGTACAGTGTCCGACTATGCAGGAGGCCGGGACGGGTCAGTCCACCATGCGGCGGGCGGCTGCCGCAGCGGCGGTCGGCAACATCGTCGAGTGGTACGACTGGTCCGTCTACGCGATCTTCGCGTTCTACATCTCCACCCAGTTCTTCCCGTCCGGTGACGCTGCTGCGGCGCTGATCTCGACTTTCGCGGTCTTTGCCGTCGGCTTCGTCGCCCGGCCCATCGGCAGCGTGACGCTGGGGCGCATCACCGATCGCATGGGTCGCAAGGCGGCCCTCACGGTGACCGTGGCGATCGTGGCCATTGCCAGCGCGCTCATCGGCATCGCCCCGACCGCGGCATCGATCGGTACCCTCGCAGCCCTGTGGCTCGTACTCATGCGCATCGCCCAGGGCCTCGCGCTCGGCGCGGAGTCCAGCGCGGTGGGCGCCTTCCTCGCGGAGAGTGCCGAGGGCGGGCGCCGCGGCGTCATGATCTCGATCTACACCGCCACCATCGCCATAGGCACGCTCATCGGATCCGGCCTCGGCCTCATCCTCACCGAGGTGCTCTCCGACGAGCAGATGGCCTCCTACGGCTGGCGGATTCCCTTCCTCATCGGCGGCGTCCTAGGGCTGCTCGCCCTCGTCGTACGCCGGCACGCGGACGAGACGCTCCCGGACGAGCACGACCACGACCCTCACCCGGTGCGCACCCTCTTCCGCGATCACCGTCGGCTCGCGCTAGGCACTCTCATCATCGCGGGCTCTATGGCGCTGCCGTTCTTCGTGCTCGTCACCGGCTTCCCCGCCATCGTGGAGCTGCTCGGGGCCGCTCCCGAGGTCGCCTTCGGCGCCAACCTCACCGGCCTGGTGCTCATGGCGATCCTTGTTGTCGCCTTCGGCGCGCTGAGCGATCGCATCGGGCGTCGGCCCGTGCTCATCGCCGGGACGCTCGGCGTCTTCTTCCTCTGCGTCCCCGGAGTTGCCTTGCTCTGGGATCCCACGGAGGCCTGGCGGGTGTACGCCGCGCAGATCCTCGCCATCCTGCCGGTGTCGGCGATCGGCGCGACGGCGTTCGCCAGCCTCATCGAGCGCTATCCGACAGCGCTGCGCGGTAGCGCTTTCGGCCTCATGTGGGCTATCGCCATGGCCGTCTTCGGCGGCACCGGGCCGATGATCGCGACCTGGCTGGCCAACCGGGGCAGCACCTTCACGATGACGGCGTACTTCCTGGCGATGTCCGCCGCCGCGACGTACGCCGCGTGGAGGATGAAGGAGACGGCTTTCGCGCCCCTGCGCCGGTAGACCTGGCCGAAGCCTCTTCGGCGTGCCGCTTCCGAGACACGCCGACGGCCTGTGCCAAGGTCTGGATTCCCATGACCGCACTTGCCCAGGCCGCCTCGACGCCGTACCTGCGCCGCTGGCAGATCCGCGCCCTCCAGCGCTACGCCGAGGCCGATGCCCGGGACTTCCTCGTGACGGCGACGCCCGGCTCCGGCAAGACGACGTTCGCGCTCACCCTCGCGGGGCGGCTGCTGGCCCAGCGGGTGGTCCAGCGCGTCATCGTCGTGGTGCCGACCGATCACCTGCGCGGGCAGTGGGCTGACGCGGCCGCGCGACTTGGCATGTGGCTCGACCCCGACTTGCCCAATGCGGTCGGGCCGGTGCGCGAGGGCACCCTGGGCTACGTCGCGACGTACGCGCAGGTGGCCTCCAAGCCCATGCTCCACCGCAATCGCGCAGAGGCGCGCTCGACTCTGGTGATCATGGACGAGATCCACCACGCGGGCGACGGCCTCACCTGGGGAGACGGCCTGCGCGAGGCCTTCGACACCGCGAAGCGCCGCCTGGGTCTCAGCGGTACGCCGTTCCGCACCAAGGCCGACGAGCGCATCCCCTTCGTGGCCTATGAGGAGGACGGCGACGAGGTGCGTTCGATCGCGGACTTCTCCTATTCCTATGGGGATGCCCTGGCCGACAGCGCGGTCCGGCCGGTGGTCTTCGCCGCCTACACCGGCACCGCCCGCTGGCTCAACGACGCCGGGGAGGCCTTCGCCGCCATGCTCGGCAGCGGCACCAAGAGAGACGAGGACAAGGCCTGGCGCACCGCCCTGTCCCCAACGGGCCGCTGGGTGCCCCATGTCATCGCCGCTGTCGACGAGCGCGTGCGCGCGCAGCGTGCGGCCGGCATCGAGGACGCGGCCGGCATCATCCTCGCCAACGACCAGGAGACGGCGCGCGCCTATGCCGCGGTCGCGGCGCGCGTCACCGGCGAGGAGCCCGCGGTCGTGCTGTCGGAGGACTCCGACGCCTCGCAGCGCCTCACGGCGTTCACCCATGGCCGTCAGCGACTCGTGGTGTGCGTGCGCATGATCAGCGAGGGTGTCGACATCCCGCGCGCGACAACGTTGGGCTACCTGTGCTCCGCGCGTACGCCGCTCTTCTTCGCCCAGGCCGTGGGGCGCGTGGTGCGCGCCCGTGGCGGGCAGGAGACGGCGTCGGTCTACCTGCCTGCCGTGCGCCCGCTGCTGGCCCTGGCCGCGGAGATGGAGTCCGCGCGCAATGCGGTGGTGCGGATCGTCGCGCGCGATGACCACGACCTCGACCCGGACGTGGAGCGCGTCGCGGGGGAGGGCTTCACGGCGCTGGACGCCGACGCGCAGTTCGCCCACGTGCTCACGGCCGGACGGGCGATCACCGCGGAGTCGCTCGAGCTCGACGAGGCGTCGGCCGACTACCTCGGGCTGCCGGGACTCCTCGGGCCCGAGGACATGGCCACGCTGCTGGCGATCCGCGACGCGAAGCTGCGGCGCAAGGTGGCCGCGGTCACGGAGGACGTCGCTGTCGCGCCCGCGACCTGGCGCGACACGCAGGACGTTCGCAAGGACATCCACCGGATGGTGAGCGTGCTGGCGGCGCGCTCGGGCAAGTCGCACGGCCAGGTGCATGCCGAGGTGCGCCAGGCCGTGCCCGGTCCGCCGACCGCGATCGCCGACTACGACACGCTTGTCGCACGCCACGACCACCTCATGACCCTGGTGCTCTAGCCGGTCGGCTTCATGCGTGGCTCCCGGCGGGACGGGTTGTCCACAGGTGGGCTGGAAGCCTGCTGCTGGACGGCGCCCCTGCCTACGTTCCGAGCATGTTCTCTCGCTATGCGTCTCGCCTCGATCACCGCCCGAAATCGACGTTGCACGAATACACGGTATTCATGTATTCTTTCGTGGCCTCAGGGTGATCGTCTCCTTCGGAGATCGTGCGACCGACGACCTCTTCCACGGAAGGTCGACGGCGCGTGCTCGCCGTTTCCCTGCTGACATCGCTCGAGGTGCGACCATCAAGCTCGACATGCTGGAGGCTGCGGCAAGCCTGCGAGACCTTCGGTCTCCGCCGGGGAATCGCCTGGAGATTCTCCGGGGGGACCTGTGGGGCCACCACTCCATTCGTGTGAATGAGCAATGGCGCCTTGTCTTCAGGTGGATCGAAGGACATTCGCACGAAGTTCGATTGATCGACTACCACTAGGGAGTGAGACATGCGGGCCGAGAGGCGCGTGCCTACGCACCCGGGCGAGATCCTTCTCCTGGAGTTCCTGGAGCCGCTGGGGATCACCCAGGTCGCCCTTGCCGCTCACGTCGGCGTACCCGTGCAGAGAATCAACGAGATCGTCCGGGGCAAGCGCGGGGTCACGCCCGAGACTGCGTGGCTGCTGGCGCAGGCCCTGCGCACGACACCGGAATTCTGGGTCAACCTGCAGTCGGCTCATGACCTGGCCCTCACGCGCCCGGCACGTGCGGTCCGCCCATTGGTGGGCTGATTCACGCTGCGCCGATGCCCCCTTCGACCGGTGTACACCAGACCCCGGAACACCCGGGGTCTGCCTGCCCAAGGCGCCGCCCGAGCGCCGCGCGCGGTCCCCTAGTCTGAGGCGCCCGACCAGAGGAGTGGCCATGCCAGTGCAGGTGCAGGGAGTCATCGCGCGCGCCAAGGGCGCACCCGTCACCGTCGAGACGATCATCGTCCCCGAGCCCGGCCCGGGCGAGGCCCGCGTCAAGGTCCTCGCCTGCGGGGTGTGCCATACCGACCTGCACTATCGCGAGGGCGCGATCAACGACGAGTTCCCCTACCTGCTCGGCCACGAGGCCGCGGGCATCGTCGAGTCCGTCGGCCCCGATGTCACGGAGGTCGCTCCCGGCGACTACGTCATCCTCAACTGGCGCGCCGTGTGCGGCACCTGCCGCGCCTGCGAGCGCGGGCGCCCCTGGTACTGCTTCTCCACCTTCAACGCCACGCAGAAGATGACCCTGCTCGACGGCACCGAGCTGAGCCCCGCGCTCGGCATCGGCGCCTTCGCGGAGATGACGCTCGTCGCGGCCGGGCAGTGCACCAAGGTCGACCCGGCGGCGCCGCCGGAGGTCGCGGGGCTCCTCGGCTGCGGCGTCATGGCCGG
>JBPCSL010000173.1:0-5559 GCA_051007175.1 Candidatus Nanopelagicales bacterium | reverse complement strand
CCGACGTAGACGGCATTGTTGGCCAGGGCCACGGAGAGCGCCCAGTTGCCGAGATTGGGATTCCACGAGGCGGAGAGGGTGGCCGTGTCACGCGCGAAGGCGGCCGCTCGGTTACGCGTCTGGGACGGACTGCCGGCCGTGGTGAACGTGCCGACGGCGTACACGAGAGAGTCGTCCACCGCGATGGCGTTGACCGTGCTCCCGATGGTGGGCGTCCAGGCGGCGGCGTTGGCATTTCCGGTGGCGACCGCGTTGAGGGCGGCGAGGTTGGATCGCGATGCGGAGGCAATGGTGGTGAAGCTGCCCGCGGCGTACACCAGTGTCCCGGTGCTGACAAGGGAATTGATCGTTGCGCTGGCCCCGGGGTTCCACGAAGAGATGAGGGTTGCCGTGCTTCGATCGAAAGCGGCGAGTCGATTTCGCGAGGTCGACGCTATGGTCGTGAAGGAGCCTCCGGCGTAGACGGCGGAGTCGTCGGCCGTGAGAGCTGACACTGAGGCGTTTGCTCCCGGGTTCCATGCCGTGAGGGCGCCGGTCGTCGCATTGAGAGCAGCGATGTTCTGCCGGCCCTCGGCATTGATGGTCGTGAACGAGCCGCCGACGTAGAGAGTGTCGTCCACCAGGGTCATGGCGAGCACACTCCACCCTGTTGACAGGACGGGGGCCCATGCCGAATCCACGGTGCCATCGGGCAGCACTCGCGCAAGACCGGTGCGGGCAAGCCCGCCGACGCGGGAGAAAGTTCCGCCGATGTAGACGCCGCCCGACGGATCGGTGACGATCGTCTTGACCAGGCCGACGACCGCGGGAAAGGATCGATTGAGGGTGCTGTCATCCGCCGCAAGGCTGGCCAAGCCCCCCGTGGCGGCTCCGGCGCCTGAAAGGGTCCCTACGGCATAGGTCGTCCCGTCGGGGCCCTGTGCGGAGGCGAGCACGTCGCCGATGGGGCTGTCGACGATCGTCGGCGTCACGGATGCCTGCGCCTCCGTGACGTGATGGATGCTGGGCACTGTGAGGGAGAAAGCGACCGAGAGGGCAACGCTCAACACGCGTCGGACATGCACTCGTCCCTCCTTGGCTATCCCCCGTGATTCTCGGAAGAACATGCCAAGGAATGACGCCCGTGAGGTGAGCTGTCACAGCCGTGAGTGAGTGTCACACCTGTGAAGTGACGCTCAGGTAGGTAGATGGGCGCTGAGCACCGCGCCTGAGCCTCGCCCCGGCTTCAGTGTCCAGGAGCCTCCCAGGCTGCGGCACCAGGTGTCGACCAGCATCGTGCCGAAGCCTGAGGTGCGCGTCGTGGGGAGTCCCCTGCCGTCGTCCGCGATCGTGATGTCGATCTGCCCCGGCGGGCACTCGATCCCGATGGCAATATGCGTGGCTTCCCCGTGCTCGACGGCATTGAGCACGCCTTGTTCGATGATGCGGTAGGCCGCGAGCCGCAGATGCGGGTCCTGGACCGCGTCGCGGGGGATGGTGATGGAGACAGCGACGGCCGAAAGGTAGGGCTCGACGAGCTCGATCACCGCCGACTCGAGGTCAATGTCCTGCAGGCTGGGACTGAGAGTGCGCACGGCGCGACGGACATCGATGGCCCGCAACTGCTCGAGCTCATGGATCACGCGGTCGATCTCCTCACGCGACGAGGCCGTATCCGGTGCGATCGCCTGCAAGCGGAGGCACGCTGCGAGCAGGCCGCCCTGCACGCGATCGTGGAGCATCGTCGCCACGGAGCGACGTACCTCCTCATCCGCCCTGAGCAGCGCTTCGGCCTGGGCCTCGACGATGTCGAGGGCCTCTTGAGTCGCATCGACCTGACCCTGGAGGCGCTCCATGAGCGTGCCGATGATGATCTGGAAGGCAAAGAGTCCAACGCAGACGCGAAAGATCGCGAAGATGACGTCGCCTCGAGGAGTGAGGCCGGGGTAGTCCGGCACGTAACCCTGCACCGACCGCACGAGTGTCGCGACCGTGACAGCGACAATCATGGTCACGACGTAGCCGGGAAGGGTGCTCACCACGCGGGGCAGGAATCTCTTGGCTAGCGCGAGGACTGCGCCGATGATGAATCCGAAGATGACCGCCGTGAGCAATTCCATGGGCACGTCGTTGACCGTCATGATCACGGAACGCACTGCGACCGCGATGAGTGCAGCGAAGGAGCCGACCGCGAGTGGATAGAAGGGCCATGGGCCGAAGTACTGCCACCAGCGTCGGCGGTTAGAGCCCGTCTCGTACGTCGTCATCACGCGTCAACTCCAGGTAGGCGAGCACGGCCCGGGTGCGCAGGTCATCGGACTCGGGGTCTGCGTCCGGGACCAGGGTGCGGTAGGCACGCGAAAGATCCTGCCGGACGGCGTCGTGGGAGATCTGAAGGCGCCGCGCGATCTCCGTGGTCTTGACCCCTGAGGCGGCCATGCCCATGACCGCGCGCTGTCGGATGCTGAGATCTTCCAGGGGATTCATGCTGTCGTCACCGGGCGCCTCGGTCATCGTCATGCCGCGGGCGGCATCTCGCAGCGTCTTGATGAGCTCCTCGATGGGGAGCTCACCCGACTTTGGGAGCGTGACCCAGCCGATGAGGGCCTCCGGGGGCACGGTGCGAGCGACGGTGTCGAGCCGGTACTGCGAGTGGATGACGATCCCCATGTTGGCGTTGAGGCTGCGCAGGGCGAGACCGAGGTCGATGCCGTTCATCTGGCTGGAGCCAAGGGCGAGATCCAGCAGTGCCACGTCGGCCTGCTCCGCAATGCGCTGATCGAGAGCCTCATGCGCGATGCCGGTGGCGAGGAGCACGTCGATCTCCGGACGCTGCTCGAGGAGTTGGGTGATGATGCCGCGCAGTGCCGGATCGTTCTCGACGTAGATGACTCGCGTCGGGCGCACGGGGCAGTCTTGCAGGGGGTGGCGCGGTCTGGGGCGGGCGTCACAGATGTGAGGGGGCGGGGGTCCAATTGTCTCCCATGCGGCTGGGCCGGGTCGGCTCGACAGGTCCTTCCCCGCCCAGACCGGGCGAGGGCCTTCTGCACGGCTGTGAGGGTGGTGGTGGCCGTTTCGCCCGGCGTCTGCTGATCGCTTTCACTACGCTTCCCTCCCATGTTCCCCCGTCGTGCGGCGGTTTCCTGCCTCGCCGGCCTGATGGCTGCCGCGCTCCTGGCCGGGCCTGGCGTGGCCGCGGCGAGCGGGCCGACCCAGCCGGGATCGGAGCCGGCGGCCGCAGCGGCGCCCGTGGCGGGCCCGACGGTCATCGACCTGCCGGGCGGCACATGTCTCAAGGCCATCCCCGAGGGCCTCGTGCGGCTCGATGGTCCCGCGGACACGCGCCTGCTGGCGCGGGCACGGCGTACCGGGGATGGAGTGCGCCTGACGGTGATGGGCGGCAGCGGCCGGATCGGCGGCATCGCCATCGGCCCCCGAGAAGTGTCGGGGGACCTCCTCCTCCAGCAGGGGCGCCTCGAGGGCGACGTGCGATTCGACCTCGCGTCCTTCCCGCGCCTCGTCACGGCCTGGTCGCAGAGCGTCCGCGTGACCGCGACTCCACGAGACTGCGGTTGGGGCGGCCGCGTGACGCTCTCGTCGCAGGGTGAGGGTGCGTCACTGCGCATGACCGGCCCCCTCGCGACGGACGGCACCTTCACCCTGCGCGGCGGGGGCGCCGTGTCGATCGCGCGCACGAAGGTGGACGTCTCGGGATCGCTGCGCAGCGGAGGCGCCGTGGGCCTGGACTCAGGTCCCCTCCGTCGCGGGGAGCGCGCGACCTGGCTGCTCACCGGTGCGACGGGCAAGGAGGTCAGACTGCCGGGGGCGAGCGTGCGCGACTTGTGCCTGGAGGGGTCTGATGCCAAGCCCGTGGTGACGGGGACCGCGACGGTCGGACTGGAGAGCCCCGCTCTCAATGCCGAGGCGCGCCTAGAGGTCGTCGGTGCAGGCATTTGGCGCGCTGTGGTCGAGGGCTCGAGCTTGGCGTCCTGGACCATGCCGAACGCCGGGGGGCTGACGGTGCAGACCGGCCAGCTCGCAGGCTCGATCGGGATGCGCGCCGGCAAGCCGAACTGGGAGTTGCGCGCCCCGGGGCGCGTCGCGATCACACCGCTGCGCATGGAGACGCTCGTCGGCTTCACCGGGCCCAGCTCCTACTCGGTGCGCGTGTCGCGAGGCACGGGCGGCGTGCTTGGCCTCCCCTCGGACCACGCCTTCCTCGGCGGCGGCTCGGAGCTGAGAGTGACTCCGCGTGCGCTCAGCGGCGCGCTGTCCGTGCAGATGCCCGGCAAGCTCCTCCTCGATCTCGCCGGCGACTGGCGCGGTGTCACGCAGTACCTGCTGGTGCCGGGTCGCGGACGAGCGTGGTCGTTCACACCCGCCATCAGCCACGTCTTGCGCACAGGCACGGGCGCGATGCGATTCATCGGCCCCATCGACGCGGAGGGCGGCGTACGACTTCGGGTTGGTGGCGACATCGACATCGCGGGCACCAAGGTGCCGGTGCGCGGCTACTACGAGCGGTCCGGCTTCACGGCGGACTCCTTGCCGGTGTGGTCGATCGCGGCCCACCTCGACGAGGTGCCGGGCGGTGTCGCGCTCAAGGGCGGCGCGGTCCTCGCCGGTGATGCCTTCGCGATCACGGGCCCGGGCGCCCAGCCGATCTCCACGATCGAGGCCTGGCTCGCGGCGCACGGTGGGCCCGCTTCGTCGAGCGCAGCCCCCTCTCCCGCGAAGGGGAACCCGAGGTCCACCGCCATCAGCGCACCCACGAACGTCGAGGCCGCGCTCGATAGCGCGGGCAACGCGACGATCACCTGGACGAAGTCGACCACCAACGGCGCCTCGCTGGCGGGCTACAACGTGCAGACCACCGGCGGCCTGCAGGTCTGCTTCAACGTCTCGTCCACCAAGTGCACGGTCTCCAAGGGCAGCCTCTTCAACGGCTCCTACGCCTTCATCGTGCAGGGCTACGGCTACGACACCTGGGGCCAGAGGAAAACCGGGCCGTGGTCAGAGCCCAGCAACGCGGTGAACGTGGGAACGGCGACGGGGAGCAAGACGCTGTACATCCCGGAGAGCGGGGATGACACCTTCGGCCTGCCGGTCACGTATCAGTACAGGGACGCCGGCAACTGGACAGTGACCGCTGCGGGCACCACGACGATCAATCTCTACAAGCCCCTGGAGGGCCTCACCATCCCGGAGAAGGATTTCGCAGGCACGATCACCAGCACGAACGGCGTACAGACCTGGAATGTGACGATCGGCATCCAGAACTGGGATGACTTGGCCAAGGGCGTCGACTTCTCGGGGAGCTTCAGCGTCGGCAACACCTGCCCGCTGGGAGACCGGTGCCCCGGCATCGAGGGCATCTACCTCAGCGGCTCGTCGCAGCTGGACTTCCAGGATGCGTCGGTGCCGGACGTGACGGCGACGGGAGCGCTCCTCTCCGATGGCAGTTGGGCGCGCTGGGACGCGACCGCGGCACCGGTGGTCTTCCACGGCATCACCATCAGCCAGCCCGACTTCACGCTGTGGAAGGGCATCCGCAACGACACCGACCCCAACCTCGTGCTG
>JBPCSL010000172.1:0-7203 GCA_051007175.1 Candidatus Nanopelagicales bacterium | reverse complement strand
AGTCGATCGTCACCGATGCATCCGCCGGCGGCGATCCGCGCGTCACCCTCACCACCATCACCAAGGGCCCGGGTGCCCCGGTGGGCGCCGGCTCATCCGTCACGACCCGGGCCACGGTGGACCTCCACGGCAAGGTCGTCGACTCCACCGACGCCGCTGGCGTGCGCGCTCAGACGACGTACGACGACCTCGAGCGGCCGGTCACCGTCGTGATGACGCCGCCGCAGGCTTCCGGAGCGGCGCCCCTGACGTTCGCCTACTCCTACAGGTCCCGCGACAGCCAGGTCGACCGCGTGACGGTCAATGGGGTCGACGCAACCCGCGTGTCCTACGACTCCGCGACGGGGCAGATCACGACGTTCACCTACGCGGGCGGCGCTGCGACGGTGGGGCTCGGTCGCTTCGGCAACGGCGTGGTCAACCGTGTCACGGTCACCTCGGGCGCTACCCGCTTCTCGAGCTCCGCGGAGATGACAGCGGCGGGCCGCATCACGGGGCAGGCCACCTCGGCTTCCGGCGCGGTGACCTTCACCGAGCGTCGCAGCTACCGCTACGACGCCGCGACGCGCCTGGCATCGGCAAGGATCGTGAGCGACCAGGCCGGCGTGGCGCCGACGACCGACTTTGCCTACGCGTACGCGACCCAGTCCGCGGGCTGTGGCGGGGGCTACCCCGCCGCGGGGAAGGACAGCCTCCGCACCGGGGGTTCGCGCGGCGGGACGGCGTACGTCACCTGCTACGACGACAAGGGCCGGCCCGTCTCCACCACCGATCCGCTCGTGACGGGCGGCACCGGCACCGCGACTCTGCGGCATGACGCTCTCGGGCGCGTGACGTCGATCACGGGCGCGACACGGCCGGTGAGCTTCACGTGGGGCGTCGGCGGCGAGGTGGCCGTCATGCGCGAGGCGATCGACACCACGACGCCGATCACCACCACGCTCGACACCTACGGCGGTACGGTCCTGCGCAAGACCGTCACCTCGGCGTCGGGGACCTCGCGGCTGGTCTACGCCGGCCCGTGGAATCTCACGGCGGACGATTCGGGCGCCGTCACCGGCGTGGAGTCGCTGCAGTACTCACTGCCCGGCGGCGCGATCGTCACCATCCCGCCCGGGGGCACGGCCGTCCTGCAAGTGCCGGGCGTCGACGGCTCCGCACTCGCGCTCGTCCCGGTGCCCACGCTCGGATCCGGTGGGTCGACGCCGGCCATCGCGGCTGCGCCCCGATTCGGGCCCTACGGCGAGCCCCTGACTCCGCCCGCGACCAATCCCTCGTCGGGCCGTCCGATGTACGGCTGGCAGGGCGCGGCAGGGGTGGAGACCCTGGCCGGGTCGACGGGCATTGCGCTCATGGGGGCTCGCGCCTACGCGCCGGCGTTGGGGCAGTTCCTGAGCCCCGATCCGCTCGTCGACTCCGGCGACAACGTCTACTCCTACACCTCGGGCGACCCGATCAACTCCTCGGACCTGCCCGGCACGGAGGAGCAGACCGACATGTACATGCTCGTCGGCGCGGCGGTCGCCGCGGTGATCTCCGGCCTCCTGCTCATCCGCTCCAGCGGCGTCGCCTCGATCTTCGGCACGGTGCTGGGCCTCGGTGCGGCGGGCCTCGCGGGGTTCGTTGCCGTGAAGTCCTTCAGCGACGACAACGTCCTCATGGGCTCGCTGGCCGCGGCGGTGGCGGTAGCCGGAGTGGTCACCGGTGCGGTCAACATCTACAAGGGAGTAGGCCACTACAAGGCGTGGCAGGCGAGCAGGGTGGCGCAGAAGGCGAAGGCGCAGCAGCAGGCCGCCAGCGTGGTCCCCACCAACCAGGACGAGCTCGCGGAGTACATCAGGGCTGAGGCGACCAAGATGCGGCAGGCCCAGGCCCAGGCGGCCGCGCCCCAGGCCACGTCGGCACCGAAGCTGCCGGAGTGGGCGGCGCACCTCGATCAGGGGGCCGCGCCGTCGTCCTACCTCACCACCGCGCCCCCCGGCAAGATGACGCTGGGTGAGATCAACACCATGCGATTCCAGAGCCCGGGAGCCGACATGGCCTGGTCTTTCAACAAGAGCACCCAGGCATTCGGCGCGATCGACGAGTTCACCTTCACCATCTACAGCGCTGAAGGCCGGGTGGTGTCGCGCTACAACAACGTGATCGTGTTGATCTAGGGGCTGGTCGTCCGGGCCCGGCCCGGTGTTGGTGGGTGGTTCGGGTTGTGTGGGGCGGCGGGCGGCCTCTAGGGTCCCTTTCATGGGACATCGTCTGTTGCGGTCGGGTGTGGTGGCGTCGTCGTGTGCGGCGGTCGTGGCGGGTTTGTTGGCCGGTGGCGTGGTGCCGGCATCTGCCGCGGTGCCCTCGGCGGTTGTGCCGGCTGAGGATAGTGCTGTCTCGGGTGAGGGTGGCGTGGAGTCGGTGGGTCCGATTCCGGTGGTGTCGGGTTCGGGTGTCGTGGCGCCGGTGGGTCCGGCGGAGGTGGCGGTGCTGCCCGATGGCGGTGTGGCGTCCGGTGTGAAGCCGTTCATCGCGGTGCCGGGGTTGATGGACGTGTCGGGTTCCGTGGATGTCCGGGTGGTGGATGCGTCGCTGCCCGGTGTGGCTGATGGCGCGGTGGTGTGGTCGGGTCGGATGACCAGTGGCTGGGCTCCGGTGGGTGCGTCGCTGCCGGCGGGTGGGGCATATCGGGTGGACGTGTCGGCGGATGGCCGTGAGTGGCGTGGCGTGGGCTGGTTCGTGGTGCGGGGTGCGTGGGCCGCGGGCGGGTCGGATCTGTCGGTGGGCGCGATGAGTGCGTCGCAGGTGTCCGGTGGCGTGTCGTGGGGTTGGTCGTCGCCGGGACTTCCGGGTCCGGCGGGTATGGGGAGTGTGTCGTTGGGGTGGTCGGCGGGCTGGGCGCCGCCGGTGTCGGGGCGTGCGGGCCTGCCGGTGGGCGTGCCGGCGGGTTGGCGCGTGGGTGTGGGCACGGGGTCTCCATGGGCAAGCGTGCTGGTGTCGGGGGCGGACGGGATCGCCCGGGTGGTGGGTTGGGATGGCTCGGTTCTGGTGTTCCGGCGTAATGCCGATGGGGTGTGGGTTCAGGTGACCGGTGGAGCTCCGGGGTTCTCCAATGAGCTGCGCCGCGTCGACGGCAGTACGTGGGAGTTCGTGTCGGCGCAGGGGGTGACGACGCGCTTCTCGGGTGGGGATGCGGTGTCGGGTCAGCAGGTGTTCCGAGTGCGGTCGGTGTTCGGCGCCGGCAAGCAGTGGGCGAGCGTGGCGTGGGATGACCGGGGTCGCGTGGCGTCGGTGACCAACGAGGTGGGCCGTGTCGCGTCGTTGAGCTATGCGGGTGCGAGTGGTGCGGGATGCGAGTCGTCGTCGTGGTCTGGTGGCTGGGCGGCGGTGCCGGCGGGGATGCTGTGCGCGGTGTCGTATCCGGACGGGTCGAGCACGCAGTTGGGGTATGTGTCGGGCGTGGCCGGGGATGCGCAGGTGGGGCTGGTGAAGGACCCCGGTGATGTGGCGACGACGCTGGGCTGGGATTCGCGGGGCCGCCTGGTGGCTGAGCGCGGCGCGTTCGCGAATCGGGTGGCGCTGGTGGATGCGTCGGCGAAGTCGGTGGTGACGCGTGTGGGCTATGACGCGTCGGGCCGCGCGCAGCGGGTGACGTTGCCGTCGGGGGCGGTGCAGCAGCTGGCGTTCCCCAATGTCTCGGAGCAGGTGCTGAGGTCGTGGGTGCGGGATCGGGATGCGGCGGAGCCGGTGACGGTGTCCTCGACGCTGGTGGCGGGGGACTTCCGGCTGGTGAAGACGTCGTGGCTGGATCCGACGTCGTGGGTGACGCTGCGGTCCAAGGACGCCTCCGGGCTGTCGTCGCGGGTGGAGGTCGATGATCGGGGCCGGGTGTCGCGAATGGTGGACGGGCTGGGCCGGGTGACGACGTATGACTACAACGACCTGGGGCTGGTGATTGGCACGACGGGCCCGGTGGCGTCGGGGAAGGGCACGCGCACCGGGCAAGACTTCGACACCGCGGGCAGCGGGTCGCAGGAGAAGGATCTGGTGGGTTTGCGTGCGCTGGTGGGGTCGGGGGCCAACCGGCAGCCGGAGTTCTGGCCGGCGTCGCCCGCGCGCGGGGGGTTGTCGTATGCGTGGTCGGGTCGGCCGGCGGACTGGGCCGGCCAGGCGACGGGGGTGTGGGATCCGCCGGCGGCGGATCAGCAGAAGGCCCGTGAGGCGGGTGGCTGGGTGCTGCGGGTGCAGTCCTCGGGAGCGACGGTGCGGGTGCGCGTCGGGTCGCAGGTGTGCGAGGTCAATGGCGGCGGCGAGTGCCCGGTGGCGGCGTGGTCAGGGGATTACACGCAGGTGAGCGTGGAGATCACGCGCGGCCAGCCGCAGGGCTGGTTCGCAGTGTCGGCGGCGCCGAAGGGAGAGCAGCCGAAGGAGATCACGTTCACCGATGTGACGCCGGGCTATGGGCTGGCGACGGTGTCGTCGACTAATGACGTGTTCCCGGGTCGGTCGGCGCAGCCGCAGACGCGCTCGGTGTTCGCTGATCCGGCATCGGGCACCCCGACGCAGGTGACGTCGCCGGGCGGGCTGGTGAGCCGCTATTCCTATGAGGAGGGCGGCTGGGGCCGCCTGGTGAGGGCGACCACGGCCGGGGGCGCAACCCAGTCGACGACGTACTGGCCCGATAACGCGCAGGTGAGCCTTCCGCAGGTCTGCGGCGGCGGCCAGGTGACGGTCTCGGGGCAGATGAAGTCGGTGACCCGTCAGGACAAGTCCACGGTGCAGTCGTGGCCGGACCTGTCGGGCCGGGTGGTGGCCCAGCAGCTGGTGGGCCCCGGCGGGGACACTCAGACCTCGTGCACGGACTACTTCGCCGACGGGTCGGTGCGCTCCTCGCGGGTGTTCAACTCTGCCGGCGCGCTGGTGGAGGAGTCCACGCTGGATCCGGCGGTCGGGGGTGACTTCCGGGTCACGCGTACGACGGTGACGGCCGGGCCGGGCGCGGGAGACGTGGCCCTTCGCCAGGTGTGGTCGCAGTCGACGTCGAACCTCCTGGGCCAGGTGGTCGAGGCGACGGGGTCCAGTGGCGTGGTGTCGCGCACGACCTATAACGGACTGGGCGCACCTTTGACGGTGACTACCACCGCCGCGGACGGCACCCGCCTGGTGACTGAAAACACTTACCGGTCCTCGGATGGGCAGTTGGCATCGGTGAGCGTCAACGGTGTGAAGGCCGCGACGTTGGCCTATGACTCCTTCGCCCGGGTGGCGTCGGTGACCTACCCCTCGGGGGTGCAGACGTCCTACGCCTACGACCCGGCGGGGCGGGCTACCGGGTCGACCCTGGTGTCGGGCTCGGCGCGCTGGTCGCACCGCTTGGACATGACCGCGTTCGGGCGCATCACCGGGGAGACCCTCACCCGCGGTGGCGCGGCCGATGAGCGGCGCGCCTACTCCTACGACCCCGGCACCGGGCGGCTGGCCAAGGCCACCATCACCTCCGGCACCGGGGCGTCTGCTCAGGCGACGACGTTCGACTACGGATTCGGGGCCGAGTCGGGCACATGCGCGGCCGATGCCTACAGCCCCGGCAAGGACGGGCTACGGACCTCCGGTGCACGCGACGGCACCGGCTATGTCACCTGCTACGACGCGGCCGGACGGGCGACGTCGACGACCGATCGCCTGGTCACCGGGGGCGCGGCGAAGGCGCAGTTGTCCTATGACGGGTTCGGCCGGGTCACCGCGATCAGCGGCGCAGACCCGGTGCAGGTGTCGTGGGGGCTGGGGTCGTCGATGACGCGCCTGGTCCAGGGCGGCGACGACACCGCGACCATCACCATGCAGGACTTGGCTGGGGTCACGCTGTTGCGCAGCGTGACCACCGCGACCGGCACCTCCGCGGTCCGCTACGCGGGGGCGTTCACCCTCGCCACCGACGCCACCGGTGCGCCCGGCGCGGTCGTCGCGACCCAGTACGGGCTGCCTGGCGGGGTGCAGGTCAGCGTCGCGGGCGGCCAGGCGGTGGCGACGTTCCCCGACCTGTCCGGGTCCGCGATGGCCACCATCGCCCTGCCCGCGCTCACCGGCGCCTCTGGCAACCCGGTCAGGCCCGGCGGGACGGCCGAGCCGTCCCTGTCGGGCTTGTCCGCGTCGCCCCGGTTCGGCCCCTACGGCGAGCCCCTCGCCGCCCCGAGCGGCGGTGACGGCATCAAGGACTACACGTGGCGGGCCGGGATGGGCCTGGAGACCTTGCCCGGAGCTGCATCGATCACCGTCATGGGCGCGCGCCCCTATCACCCGGGCCTGGGACTGTTCCTCACTCCCGACCCCGTCATCGACGGCGGCGACGCCCTCTACTCCTACACCTCCGGTGACCCGATCAACTACCGCGACCCCTCCGGCGGCAGCGAGCAGTCCTCCTGGGGCACCCTCCTTGCCATGATCGGCGGCGGCATCGCCGCCGTCGTGGCCGGCGGCGCCGCGATCGGGGCGTTCAAGGCCACCTCCGTCGGCGGTGCCAACGCCGCTGGCTGGATCTCCGGCTTCGTCGGTGCCCTCGCCATCGCCGGGGGCACCTATCTCGCCGTCACCGCCGGCGCCGACTCCGACACCGGCCTCATGATCGCCGGCATCGCCATCGCTGCCGCTGGCGCTGCCGCCGGTGTCACCGGCGTCGTCAAGGGCATCAAGCAGGTTCGCGCACTCAAGATGGCGCCCAAGGTCAGCATCATTGAAGCTGCGCCACCACCTGCGGTGGCGCAGACCAATGTGATCGCCGAAGCCCCGCAAGCGCCCACGCCGGCATTCACCCGCACGGACCACCTGCCGTCCGCGGAGAAACTGGTGCTCCGCTCGTACGAGGAGCACCTTGAGGCCATCGGGGACTTCACGGCCTACGACCTGAGGATGGTGAGGATCGCTCGTGCCGATGGCGACGCGATACGCGCTGGCTTCAAGGAGGCGATCGACTACAACGCCTCGCCCGGGTCGGCACTGAAGTTCCATCAGGACCAGTGGCTTGGGCTCAAGCAGCAGCAGATGTTCATGGACGACCTTGTGGACGCGGCGAACAACATCAAGTTCTAGTTCTAGCCTTCGCAAACCGGACGGGGTGTGCCGGCGGCTGACCGGGCATCCACGCCGCGCCGTGCCCTAGGCTGCCCTTCATGGGACATCGTCTGGTGCGGTCGGGTGTGGTGGCGTCGTCGTGCGCGGCGGTGG
>JBPCSL010000171.1:0-4112 GCA_051007175.1 Candidatus Nanopelagicales bacterium | reverse complement strand
GCCGATGCCCACCGAGCGCGCGAGGTCATCGCAGCACGGTCTGCGTCCACTGCTCGATCCAGGCGTCGCGTTGGGCGGCCACCTCAGCGGCCGGGATCTCCAGGGGCGCGTCTGGTCGCGTCACGAACTTCGTGAAGACGTCGGGCAGGGGGACGCCCTGTCGCGCCGGGTAGACGAACATCGACAGGGGGACGTCCGCCTGCACCTGCGGTGAGAGCAGCCAGTCGACCACCTTCTGGGCCGCCTCCGGATGGGCGGTGCCCTCCAGCACGCCGGCGAACTCCACCTGCCGGTAGCAGCCATCTGTCATGACCGACGTCGATGGCTTGTCGGGCTTGGGTTCGGCGGCGTAGACGATCTCGGCGGGCGGGCTGGTGGAGTAGGAGACGACGAGGGGCCGCTCGCCCCCTCCACCGCCCGCGGTGAACTCGCTGAGGTAGGCCTCCGACCAGCCATTGACGACAGAGACGTCGTTGGCGCGCAGCGCCTGCCAGTACGCCGGCCAGCCATCGCCGTATCGCGCGATCGTCGCGAGGAGGAAGGCCAGCCCGGGGCTCGACGTCGCGGGGTTCTCCACGACGAGAAGACCGGCGTACTCGGGCTTGGTGAGGTCGTCGAGGCTCGTCGGCGGGGCCACGCCGTTCGTGGCGAACCAGCCGTCGTCGATGTTGACGCACACGTCGCCGTCGTCGATGGGCGTCACCACTCCGTCCCCCAGGCTCGCGAGCTCAGGGCGCACGGTGGTGAGCTCGGGGCTCGTGTAGGGCGCGAACACTCCGGCATCCACGGCGCGGGTGAGCAGGGTCGTGTCGATGCCGAAGAGGACGTCGGCCTCGGGCTTGCCTGCCGAGAGGACCGCTCGGTTCACCATCTCCCCGGCGTCGCCCCCGGTGACGATCTCCAGGCTGATGCCTTCCTTTGCGAGGTCGGCGACGAGCGCATCGCTCACCGCGAAGGAGTCGTGCGTGAGGAGTCGCACGGTCACGGGGCCACTGGAGGACGGGGACGGACTCGACTCCGTGCTAGGAGACGACCCGCATCCGGCGAGTGCGAGTGCCGCGACGGCAAGGACGGATACGACGCGCATGGGTGCTCCCTCCGCTGGCATTACCCAGATCAGGTTGGAGGGTCGGTGGCGGCGGCCACCCTCTCAGCCCGACGGTCCCTCGAGCTCCCCTGGTGACACCAGCATAGGGCGCCCGCGAAGGTGCCGGGTCGGCCGTTCGGTGCCAGGGTGAAGGCATGCCAAGCCTTGCGGATCGGTCGGTGATCGTCGTCGGCGCGACCGGAGGGCTGGGGCGCCCTCTCGCGCGCCTGCTCGCCGACGAGGGCTGCCGGCTGACCCTCGTGGCACGCGATGCCGATCGCGTCCGGGACCTCGGCCTACCCGGCGTCGCCCTCGGACTCGACGTGCGCAAGCAGGCGAGCGCTGCCGCGATCGTGGATGCCGCCCTGCAGGCCTACGGCGGGATCGACGGGATCGTCCATGCCGCGGGCGCGGTGGCCTTCGGCTCCGTGGCGGACCTGCCGGACGAGGTGCTCATCGATCTCTTCACCCTCGACACGCTGGCGCCCATCCGGCTCCTGCGCACCGCCATGCCCGCGCTGCGCACGGCGTCGTCCGAGGGGCGGGATCCGTTCGTGGTCCACGTCTCGGCCGTGGTGGCGGAGCAGCCGATGCCGGGCATGGCCGCCTACTCGGCCGCGAAGGCCGCGCTCATGGCCTACGACGCGGCCGCGTCGCGCGAGTTGCGGCGCGACGGCATCCGGCTCCTCGACGCTCGGCCTCCGCACACCGAGACAGGCCTGGCCACGCGCCCGCTCGCGGGCCAGGCCCCGCGCCTGCCCCAGGGTCTCGAGCCGGAGGCCGTCGCCGCGCGCATCGTCGCCGCCATCCGCGACGGCGAGAAGGACCTGCCAAGCACCGCCTTCTAGCTGAGCGCTCGGATCTCCTCGAGCAGCCGCTTCTGGGACACCTTCCGCCGTGTCCCGAGATCCTGTGCCCACAGGCTCACCCGGAATTCCTCGATCCCGTCGAGGATGTCGCGCCACGGCGCGGTGTCGCGAGCGGACATGGGCACGCCGTGGAGCGCCTGCTGCAGCACCTGCACCTGGTCCATGCGCAGGAGGTCGCGTGCCGCGTCGGATGACAGCCCCTGGAGCCGTCGCGCGGCAGCGTCGAGGTAGCGCCGCACGTGGGGAAGGCCCGCGGTGCCGCGATCGAGGACGAAGCCCGGATACACGAGTCGAGCGACCTGCTCCCGCACGTCGTCGACCGCGGGCTTCAGGGCCGGTGTCGTGATCTCATCCGCCCGCGCCTGCGTCTCCCACCATGCTCCGAGCACGGGCACGAGCTCGGCGAGAAGTCGCTGCACACGCGATACCTGGGTGGCGCGGAAGGCTTCCGAGATCCCGACGTACTCCTCATCGGACCAGGGCGGCCCCCCGGCCTCCGCCATGATCTCCAGCGCCGCCGTCTCCGCGCACTCCTCGAGCAGGGCGTGCACGGAGCCCTGTGGATTGCGGGCGAGGGCGAGCTTCTCCTGCGTTGTGAGCCGCAGCGACGCCGCGCGCAGCGGCACGCTGATGCGGAGCAGGCGCGCCGTGCCGCGCGGCATCGCGGCCTGCTGCTCCTCGCGGGTTGCCAGAACTGCGACACCCGCCGACCCATCGCCGCGCGCGACGAGGCTGGGGTACGCCGTGACGGCGTGGCCCTGGCGCTCCACCGTCGCCTCGGGCGCCAGTCCCGGCCATGTGGTCACGCGCTCGGCGGCGAGCTCGGGCATGGCCCGTGACACGGCATCGGCGGCCTGGCGCTGCAGCCGGCCCTTGATGTCCGCGAGGTCCCGGCCCGAGCCGATCTCCCGGCCGGCCTCGTCGATCACGCTCACGTGCACGCGGAGGTGGGCCGGGACGGCATCCCAGTCCCATGCCTCGGGGGCGATGACGACTCCCGTCTCCGCGCGCACCGCCGCACTTGGATCCGCGTCGTCCGGTGACAGCGCGGCCGCGAGGCGCGCCGCCAGCTGCGGGGCCGGGCCGAGTTCGCGGCGTACCGGCTTGGGCAGCGCCCGGAGGAGGGCGACGATGACCTCTTCCCGAAACCCGGCGACCTGCCATCGGAAGGCGTTCGCGGGGAGGGCGGGCAGTACGTCGACGGGCACCTGCACCGTCACGCCGTCGCGCTCGTCTCCGGGGGCGAAGCAATAGGTCAGGGGGAGCGATGCGTCGACGCCGGGGATAGCGGGCCACGCCGGGGGGTAGTCCTCCTCGGAGGGTAGGCGCGTGGAGTCGATGACGAGGTCGGCCGGCAGGTCGAGCAGGTGCGGTTGGGTGCGCCGCTCCCGCCGCCACCAGGAGTCGAACGCTCGCCCGCTCGTTATCGACTCGGGCAGCCGCTCGGCATAGAAGCCGAAGCAGGCGTCCTCGTCGACCACGTCGTCGCGCTGTCGCGCACGCTCCTCGCGCTCGCGTGCGTCGGCGATGAGGTCGGCATTCGTCTGGAGCTCGGGGTGCCCGTGTCGCCAGTCGTTGTGCACGAGCGCGTGCCGGATGAACCACTCGCGCGCGGCGACGGGATCGGTCCGTGCCAGGGGCACCTGGCGCCCCGCGACGATGGGAAGGCCGTAGAGGGTGACCCGCTCGATGACGACGGCGCTCGCCGACCGGCGCGACCAGAGGGGCTCGGAGGACGACCGGCGGGCCAGGTCTCCCGCGAGCGCCTCGATCCAGCGCGGATCGATCCCGGCGGCCATGCGACCCCACAGCCGCGATGTCTCGACGAGCTCCGCGGCCATGACCCACTCGGGCCCCTCCTTCGCTGCCGCGAGCACGGACCCGGGCCACACGGCGAAGCGCGTGCCACGGGCGCCCAGGTAGTCGCGCCGGCGACGCCGTTCCTTCGCGCCGTCCTTCGACTTCTCGCGTGGCTCGAGCATGCCGATGTGGGAGAGCAGCCCGGCGAGGACGCTGCGATGCACCGCATCGCTGTCGCGGGTCCGCCGTGCGGATGTCGTGGGGCGAGACCGCAGCGCGGCGTGCACCTGGGCGACAAGGTCCTGCCATTCGCGAACGCGCAGGTAGTGCAGGAATTCGTCGCGGCACAGGGCGCG
>JBPCSL010000170.1:0-6968 GCA_051007175.1 Candidatus Nanopelagicales bacterium | reverse complement strand
CGTGGCGTCGTACGGGGTGATGCCGCAGACGTACATGCGAGCCTCGGGGCCGGGAGTCGTCGGACGCACCGATTGAGTCGCGGAGTCGTAGAGCCGCAGGGGCAAGCCGGTCCCCGGTAGGCGTGGCACGACGGGCGATGGCCAGGACTCCACCCGGTGAGCCTAGCGACGTCACATGGCAGGCCACGGCAGCGCAGGCCACGCCCCGCCCGGATCCGGATAGTGACCCCCTGCCAGCAGGCCCTTGAGCCGCTGTTGCGTCATGCGCGCCTCGGAGACCGTGAGCAGTCCCCCGAGGTCGTCGAGGATGGCTTCGCCTTCCCATCGCTCCGCCAGCGCCGCGAGGGCATCGCGATCGCCGGGCGCGATCTCCTCGCCGGCCCATCCCCAGAGCACGGTGCGGAGCTTGTCTTCCACGTGAAAGGTGAGCCCATGGTCGATCCCCCGCAACTGTCCATCTCCGTCGCGCAGTACATGGCCGCCCTTGCGATCCGCGTTGTTGAGGATGACATCGAGCAGGCTCAGCCGTCGCAGGTCGACCGAGTCCTCGTGTGCGAGACACACGGGCTCACCGCGCATCCCCTCGCCCTCCGCGATCGTGCGCCAGCCCGGTGGCACCTCCCGTGGGGCCATCACCTCGACCGGCAGCGCGCTCTCATCGACATCGATCCACTCTTGGCACATGCCCGCTCCATAGGGGCCGTCGTCCCGCCACACGGTGACCGGGATCAGCGGCCAACCCGCCGATCGCGACACCTCGTAGGCCGCCACCTCGCGCAGGCCCAGGCTGCCCGTGGGGAAGTCCCACAGGGGTCGTTCGCCCCGCCGAGGCTTGTAGACGCAGGTGACCTCGATCCCGTCCATGTGGGAGACGGCGCGCAGAGTCGCATTCGATGCGCCCGAGAGGTGGCCCTCGATATCGAGGCTGCCCCTCAGCAACACCTCCGTGAGGGTGTCGAACTCGATCACGGGCGCCGTCGGTAGCCGTTCGCTCGCGGGCACACATGCCCGGTCGCATCGAGCGGCTGGAGGCAGAAGGGGCAGGGCGGGCGGCCGGCGGCCACGAGGGCACGCGCGCGCCGGATGAAGGCGTAGGCCTGGCCCGCATCGATCGCGACGCGCAGCGTGTCGGGTGCATCAGGATCGTCGTCGCCCAGTTCCGCCGGCTCGGATTCCTCGGTCAGAGCATGCGCCTCGACGACGATGCGCTCACGGGTGGGCTCCCAGCCGAGGGCGAGGGCGCCCGCGCGGAATTCCTCCTCCAGCGGCAGCTCCAGCGGATCGTTGTCATCCTGGCCCGCGGCCGGCGCCGTCTCTCCCACCTCGCCCAGCAGCTCCTCCAGGCGGTCGGCCAGGAGGGCAGCCTGGGCCTTCTCGACGAGCACCGTTGCGAGCTCGTGCCCGGAGGCCGCCTGCAGGAAAAAGGTGCGCTCACCGGGCAAACCCACGGTCCCGACAATGAAGCGCCGGGGCCTGTCGAAGTACAGGATGCGTCGTGCCACCGTGCCAGCCTACCTACCGCTCGCCGGCTCCCCCGCCCACGACCGCGTCGCCGCCGCGGCGCTTCCGTCGCGCGAGAAACGACAGGTCGACCCCGGAGTCGTTCATGCGGAGCACGAAGGGCCGCGTGTCGGAGTAGCGGATGATCGACACCGAGCACGGGTCGACGACGATGCGCTGGAAGGCATCGAGGTGCATGCCGAGGGCATCCGCCAGGATCGCCTTGATGACGTCGCCGTGGCTGACCACCGCGTAGACGGCCTTGTCGCCCATCGCGGCGTTCCACTCCCGAACTGACGCCACGGCACGAGCCTGCATGCCGACCATCGATTCTCCCTCGGGGAAGGTCACGCCGCTCGGATGGGCCTGCACCGTCTTCCACAGAGGATCCTTGCCGAGCTCCTTCAGGGTCTTGCCGGTCCACGATCCGTACTGGCATTCGCCCAGCCGCTCATCGACGCGCATCGGCATGCGGGAGGGCTGCTCGGCGGCCAGGAAGTCAGCCGTCTCGCGCGCGCGCTCCAGCGGGCTCGTCACGATGGCATCCAGCCGCGCGGGCGCCAGGCGCACCGCGAGGGCCTCGGCTTGCGCGCGACCCGTATCATCCAGCTGAACGCCCGGCGTCCATCCGGCAAGCAGCCCGTTGACGTTCGCCGCGGTGCGGCCGTGCCGGACGAGGATCACCGTGGGCATGGGTGCCAGGGTAGTGGCGCGCTGCCACAATGGGGCGGTCGAGCGAGAGGTGACGCCGTGATCCGCAGCATGGGGGTGTTCCGCGACGGGACGCCGGTCCCGGGGACCGATGTCCTGCCGACGCCCGGACACGACGTGGTCGCCTCGCTGCACGACCTGCGTCGCCAGGCCGCGGACACGGGCGGATACCTCTGGATATCCCTGATGGACCCCTCCCACGACGAGGTCCAGGCCGTCGCCGGCACCTTCGACCTCGATCCGCTCCTCGTCGACGATGCCGTGTCGCGCCAGCAGCGCGCCAAGCTCGAGAGCGATGGCGCATCCCTCTTCGTCCTGCTCAAGGTCCTCGCATGGATCGACTCGACCTCCGACGTCGAAACAGGACAGGTCGGATGCTTCATCGCTCCCGACTTCGTCATCAGTATTTGGCACGGAGACGGTCGTGATGTCGACGCCGCACGCACCCGACTCGCGGAGAACCGCGACCTCGCCGCGGTCGGACCCATGGCGGTCTTCTGGGCCATCGCGGATCTCGCCATCGACCAGTACCTCGAGGTGGGGGATGCCATCCAGTCCGATGTCGAGGAGATCGAGCAGCAGGTGTTCTCCAACCGTCCCGCCGACGCTGCCACGCGCATCTACCGCCTCAATCGAGAGAACATCGAGATGCGACGCGCCGTCCGTCCTCTGGTGCCTGAGGCCATGCGTCTCGCGCGCGGGGAGGACCCCTCGATCCCGGAGCCACTGCGCCCGTACTTCCGCGATATCGGGGACCACATCCTGCGCGCCAACGACATCGTGGACGGCTTTGACAGCGTCCTCATGACCATGCTCATGGCCAGCACCGCGCGTCAGGACCTCCTGCAGAACGCCGACATGCGCAAGATCTCGGCGTGGGCCGCCATCATCGCGGTGCCTACCGCGATCGCGGGCATCTACGGGATGAACTTCGAGGACATGCCCGAGTTGCACTGGGCCTTGGGGTACCCGATCACCCTCGCTCTCATGGCCACCATCTGCCTGCTGCTCTACCGCGGCTTCAAGAAGTCGGGCTGGCTCTAGGCGGTCAGCACACCGGCGAGCAACAGCACCACGATGAGGGCGGCGAGGCCCAATCGGTAGACCACGAACGGCAGGAACGAACGCGTCTGCAGGTAGCGCAGCAGCCATGCGATGACGGCGTACCCGATGAAGAAGGCGATGACCGTCGCCACGATGGTCGGGCCCCACGCCGGAGTGGAGTCATCTCCGATCTTGGTCGCCTCATAGAGCCCCGAGGCCAGCACCGCCGGCACAGCCAGCAGGAAGGCGTAGCGCGTCGCGGCCTCTCGCGTGTAGCCCAGTGCGAGACCCATCGAGATCGTCGCTCCGGATCGTGACACTCCGGGGATCAGGGCGAGCGCCTGCGCGAAGCCCAGGGCTGTGGCATCGCGCGCGCCCAGGTCCACGATCGTGCGGGTACGTCGCCCCAGCGCATCGCAGACGCCCAGGACAATGCCGAAGATGGCGAGCATCGCCGCCGTGATCCACAGATTGCGAGCAACCGTCTCGATCTGGTCGGCGAAGAGCAGGCCGAGGACCGCGATGGGGATCGTCCCGAGGATGATGTACCAGCCCATCTTCGCGTCGTGATCGCTGCGGAGCGCCGGGGTGACGAGCGACCGAGCCCAGGTGCTGATGATGCGCGCGATGTCACGTCGGAAGAACACGATGACGGCCAGCTCTGTGCCGATCTGGGTGACGGCCGTGAAGGCCGCGCCCGGATCCCCCCAGCCGAAGATCTGGGACAGGACCAGGATGTGGGCGCTGGAGGAGATGGGGAGGAACTCGGTGAGGCCCTGCACCACGCCGAGGACGATGGCCTCGAACCAGGTCACGAGGCGAGCCCTGCCTCCGCCAACAGTTCGGGCATCGCCCGGACAGTGGCCAGCCGATCCTCGAGGGATCCCGCGTAGATGGCCACCGTCAACGTCGTGACGCCGGCGTCGGCAAACGCCGCGAGCCGGTCGCGGATGCGATCGCGCGGGCCGATGAGCGCGGTGCGGTCGATGAAGTCCAGCGGCACTGACGCCGCGGCGCCCGCGTAGTCGCGGGCCAGGTAGCGGTCCTGCACCTGGGCAGCCGCCTCGTCGTATCCCATGCGCACCGCGAGGGCGTTGTAGAAGTTCTTGTCCCGCGACCCCATGCCGCCGATGTAGAGCGCCGAGTAGGCCCGCACCGGGTCGGCACAGGCCTCCAGGTCGTCCCCGATGACCACGGGCACGGTCGGGACGATGTCGAAGCCGGCCATGTCCTTGCCGGCCTTGGCTCGACCCGCGCTGATGTGCGCGATGAGCTCGGGAGCGAACTCGGGCGAGAAGAAGATCGCCAGCCATCCGTCCGCGATCTCCCCCGCGAGCTCGAGATTCTTGGGGCCCACCGCCGCGAGGTAGATCGGGATGCGGTCGCGCACCGGATGCACGGTGAGCGTGAGCGCCTTCCCGGGCCCGTCGGGCAGCGGCAGGGTGAAGAACTCGCCCTCGTAGGTGAGCCGCTCGCGTGCCAGCGCCTTGCGCACGATGTCGACGTACTCGCGGGTCCGGGCGAGGGGCTTGTCGAAGCGCACCCCGTGCCAGCCCTCGGACACCTGCGGCCCCGAGACGCCGAGGCCGAGCCGGAATCGTCCTCCGGACAGCGTGTCGAGCGTGGCCGCCGTCATCGCGGTGTTGGCCGGCGTCCTGCCGGGGATCTGGAACACGGCGGAGCCGACGTCGATGCGCTCCGTCTGGGCTGCCACCCAGGCGAGCACGGTGGCGGCGTCGGAGCCGTAGGCCTCGGCCGCCCAGGTCACGCTGTAGCCCAGTCGGTCAGCTTCGCGGGCGAGAGCGAGGTTGTCGGCGTCATTGCCGGCGCCCCAGTACCCGAGATTGAGTCCCAGCCGCATGCGCACTCTCCTCACCCTGCCCGCGTGTCACGCGAGCGTATCCCCACCGGGGCGTCGCTAGGTTGAGCGACATGGAGCGCAGGCCGCTCGGAACCTCGGGCGTCATGGTGTCCCGGCTCGGCCTGGGCACGATGACCTGGGGCCGAGGCACCGATGAAGACGACGCCCGCGAGCAGATGCGGGCATTCGTCGACGTGGGCGGGTCTCTCATCGACACGGCGTCCAGTTACGCCTCCGGCGCTTCGGAGGCCCTCGTGGGAAAGATCCTCGCCGACCCGCTCCTCCGCTCCGAGGTCTTCCTGGTGTCGCAGGCAGGCGCCCGCCCGAGCCAGCGGAGATCCACGGACACGTCTCGGACGTACTTGCTCGACGTGGTCGACGCGTCGCTGGCGCGTCTCGGCGTCGACCACGTCGACCTGCTCCTCATACAGGGCTGGGACCCGGTCACGCCGCTGGAGGAGACGCTCACGACCGTCGCGCAGATCGTGCAGTCGGGGCGCGCTCGCTACGCCGGCGTCTCGGATGTCGAGGCATGGCAGCTCGCAACGGCGTCACTGACGTCACGCAGCCTGGGCCTGCGGCTCGTGGCGGCTCAATCGGAGTACTCCCTCGTGCAGCGCTGCAGCGAGGCCGATGTCATCCCCGCGTGCGCGTGGCATGGACTCGGCCTGCTGCCCTCCGCCCCACTCGGGCACGGCGTGCTCACCGGGAAGTACCGCCACGGAACCCCGCCGGATGCGCGCGGAGCAAGCGAGGCGCTCGGGCCTGCGGTGCGCGCCTACCTGGGCGAGAGCAGCCGTCGCGTCATCGAAGGCGTCGCCCGGGCGGCGGAGGGCCTCGGGGTCACCCCGGCCGAGGTCGCCCTCGCGTGGGTGCGCGACCGACCGGGAGTCGTCGCCCCCGTGGTCGGCGCGCGCACCGTGCACCAACTCAGGACGGCTCTCGCCAGCGACGTCCTGGACCTGCCCGGCGAGATACGGTCGGCCCTGGAGGAGGTGTCCGGCCGGCCATGAGCGCGAACTACGAGTACCGCGAGCTCAGCCTGCCGCGCGGGACCTCGCGAGACGCTGCGCGATCGGTCCTCACCGATTACGCCGAGTACGGCAAGTGGGAGCTCGCACGCCTGCGCCTCTACCCGGATGGTCGCCGCCGCGTGTGGCTGCGGCGGCGAGTCATGCGCGTCGCGCGCACCTGACCCCTACTGGGAGCGCAGGAAGCGGTCGAGCACCCGCACCCCGAACTGCACCGACGAGATGGGCACACGCTCGTCCACGCCATGGAACAGAGCGGTGAAGTCGAGGTCGGGCGGCAACTGCAGCGGCGAGAAGCCGTAGCCGTGGATGCCCAATCGCGAGAAGGCCTTGGCATCGGTGCCGGCGGACAGGATGTAGGGCGCGACGAGCGACCCGGGATCCTCGGCATCCAGGGCGGCGCGCATAGAGTCGACGAGCGGAACGTCGTACGCCGCCTCGAGCGCGACGTCGTGGTTGATGAACTCCCGCCGCACGGTCGGCCCGAGCAGCCGGTCGATCTCGTGGAAGAACTCCCGCTCCTCGCCCGGCACGAAGCGCCCATCGATGACCGCGCTCGCCTCACCCGGGATGACATTGGCCTTGTAGCCGGCCTCCAGCATCGTGGGATTGGTCGTATTGCGTGTCCCGGCGCCGATGAAGCGTGCAACGGGGCCCAACTGGCGGGAGAGCGCAGCGGGGTCTTCCAGGTCGAGCCCGACGCCGAACGCCTCTGAGATCGCCTCGACCATGTGACGCGCCGTGGGTGACAGGTGCACCGGCCACCGGTGCCGGCCGATCCGCGAGACGGCCTCCGCCACCTCGGTCACGGCATTGTCCGG
>JBPCSL010000169.1:0-30675 GCA_051007175.1 Candidatus Nanopelagicales bacterium | reverse complement strand
CGTGGACGTGGCCCGGGTCGTCGTGGACGTGCCGCTGCCGCACCTCGACCGGGTCTTCGACTACTCGGTCCCGCCGGCGATGGCCGCGGAGGCGCAGCCGGGGGTCCGCGTCCGCGTGCGCTTCTCCGGGAGATTGGTCGATGGCTTCATCGTGGAGCGTGTCTCCGAGAGCGAGCATGGGCGGCTGGCGCCGCTTCAGCGGGTCATCTCGCCGGTGCCCGTGCTCGCACCGGACATCCTTCAGTTGTGCAGGGGCGTCGCGGATCGGTATTCCGGCGCGCTGCCCGACGTGCTGCGCGCGGCGATCCCGCCCCGGCATGCGCGTGCCGAGGCGGCGGTGCTCGCGACCCCGACGGCGGCTCCTGCGCTGACGGTGCCGGAGGAGAGCGCGGCATGGGGCTCCTATGTCGGCGGGAGCGCCTTCCATCGTCGGGTGGCCGATGCCGAGCGGGAGGTGCGCGCGGTGTGGACCTGCGCGCCGGGAGGCGCCGCGGCGCCGGAGGACGACTGGCCCGCGCTCATCGCGTCGCTCGCGGCCACCGCTGCCGCTCAGCAGGGAGTCGTCATCGTCGTTCCCGACGCGCGCGACCTCCTGCGTGTCGAGGCAGCCCTCCGCGATCGCGTGGGGCGCGATGCCTACGCGGTTCTTTCCGCCGACCAGGGCCCGCAGCGTCGCTACTCCGCCTTCATGAGGGTGGCGACAGGTCGAGTCCGCATGGTGCTCGGCACGCGCGCTGCCGCCTTCGCTCCCGTCACCGACCCCGGCCTGCTCATCCTGTGGGACGACGGCGACGAATCCCTGAGCGAGCCGCATGCGCCGGGCTGGCACGCGCGCGAGGTCCTGGCGTTGCGCTCGCATCTCAGCGGAGCCGCGCTCATGGTGGGCGGATTCACCCGCACGCCTGAGACGCAGGCCTGGATCGAGTCGCACTGGGCGGGTGCCATCGCGCCGCGGCGCGACGCCCTTCGGCGGGTGGCTCCGCGCGTGCAGGCCGATGACGCGACCCAGGACGCCGGTCCGGCGCGCTTGCCCCATCGCGCGTGGGAGATCGCCAAGCTGGCGGTGACGAAGGGCCCCGTCTTGGTGCAGGTGGCCCGCCGCGGCTACGTTCCGGGGCTGGCCTGCCAGGACTGCCGAGCCCCCGCCCGATGTCCCTCGTGCGCCGGGCCGCTGTCGCTGGGATCCACCGGTGCCGCGCCGACATGCCGCTGGTGCGCGACATCGGTCCCGGGGTGGCGCTGTGCTGCCTGCGGCTCTGGGCGACTGCGCGCCCGTGCCGTCGGCAGCCGTCGCACCGCCGAGGAGCTCGGGCGTGCCTTCCCCGGTGTGCGCGTGATGACCTCGGGCGGCGACCACGTGCTCCAGGACGTTCCCGCGGAGCCGGCACTCGTGGTGGCCACGCCGGGAGCCGAGCCCGTGGCGATCGGGGGCTATGCCGCCGTGCTCCTCCTCGATGCCCACGCCCACCTGTCGCGCGTCTCCCTGCGCGCGGGGGAGGAGACGGCCCGGCGCTGGTTCGCGGCGTCGGCCCTGGCGCGGCCCCAGGCGCCGGTCGTGGTCACGGCCGATGCGTCGTCCCCCCTGGTGCAGGCGCTCATCCGATGGGATCCCGGCTGGCTCGCCGAGCGGGAGCTCGCCGAGCGCGCCTCCCTGCTCATGCCGCCGGCCGTGCGCGCGGCGACACTCACCGGCTCGCCGGCGGCGGTGCGCGAGGCGCTCGACGCGCTTCCCGCCGAGGTCCGTGTCCTCGGCCCCCTTCCCGCGGGCGAGCGCGTCCGTGCGCTGCTCACCGCGCCCCGGTCGGTAGGCGATGCGATGACCCGCGCCCTTCAAGGCGTGGCGGCCACGCGCACGGCACGCAAGGACCCGGAGCCGCTGGTCATCGCGGTCGACCCGCTTGAGTGGGGGACCGACTAAGGCCACCTAGACTGGAGTCCTACCCCAGGGAGATTCCGTGGCCGTGCAGCCGATCCGCCTCTTCGGCGACCCCGTCCTGCGCACGCCGGCGGATCCCGTGGAGACCTACGACAAAGAGTTGCGCAAGCTCGTCAAGGACCTCACCGACACGATGCGCGATGCACCGGGGAGTGGACTAGCCGCGCCGCAAATCGGAGTGTCCCTGCGCGTCTTCACGTGGTGGGTCGATGACGAGCTCGGTCACCTGTGCAACCCGGTCCTCGACCTGTCCGACGAGATCCAGGAGGGCGAGGAGGGCTGTCTGTCGATCCCGGATCTCGCCTTCGACACCAGGCGTGCTCGCCGGGTCGTGGCCAAGGGCTTCAATGAGCACGGTGAGCCGGTGGTCGTCGAGGGCAGCGACCTCCTGGCCCGGGCGCTGCAGCACGAGTCGGACCACCTCGACGGCATCCTTTTCGTGGACCGGCTCGACGCCGAGACGCGCAAGGCGGCCATGAAGGCCATTCGCGAGGCCGAGTGGTTCGGGGAGCAGCCGCCCGAGGTGCGGATCAGCCCCCACACCGTGTCGTCCCGGTGGCTGTGACCGATGCGCCTGCTCTTCGCGGGTACCCCGGAGGTCGCCGTGCGGTCGCTGCAGGCCCTGGTCGACTCGTCCCATGAGGTGTGCGCGGTCCTGACGCGCCCCGATGCGGCAGCGGGCCGGGGGCGTCGCGTCTCTCGTAGCCCTGTGGCGAGGCGCGCCGACGAGCTCGGCATCCCGGTGCTGACGCCGGCGTCGCCGCGCGATCCGGACTTCTTGTCCTCGCTGCGGGCTCTCGAGCCGGACTGTGGCCCGATCGTCGCCTATGGCGCGATCCTGCCCAGCGAAGCGCTGGGCGTCCCGGCCTACGGCTGGGTGAATCTCCATTTCTCCCTGCTGCCCGCCTGGCGTGGAGCGGCGCCCGTGCAGCACGCGATCCTGCACGGGGATGCAATCACGGGAGCGACGACGTTCCTGCTCGAGGAGGGTCTCGACACCGGTCCCGTGTTCGATCGCGTCGAGGAGCCGATCTCTGCCCACGACACGAGCGGCGACCTGCTCGATCGCCTGGCGCACGCCGGCGCCACCCTGCTCGTGCGCACGATGGACGCCATCGCTGCGGGAGGGATCTCCCCGGTCCCGCAGTCCTCGCAGGGCGCGTCCTACGCGCCCAAGATCGACGTGGAGCGTGCGCGCATCGCCTGGGACGGCCCGGCCGAGTCGGTCGATCGCCTCGTGCGCGCATGCACGCCGGCCCCCGGTGCCTGGACGACATTCCGAGGCGAGCGCGTGAAGCTCGGCCCGGTCCGCATCGCCGACGCGGGCGGCCTGGCACCCGGTGAGATCGCGGCCGCCAAGTCCGAGGTGACGGTCGGCACGGGCACGGCGTCAGTTCGCCTCGGCGAGGTGCGTCCCGAGGGACGACGGCCGATGCCCGCGGCCGACTGGGCCCGGGGCCTGCGCCCGGCCTCCGGCGAGGGCTTCGCCTGATGGCGTCCTCAGGCTCCCGGCGACCCGTCGGCGGCCACGGTCGACGCAGGTCGGCGCGCGGTGCGGCGTACGACCTCCTGCACGCCGTGCACGTCGACGACGCCTACGCCAACATCGCGATGGCGGAGATCCTGGCCAAGGCGGGCCTCGACTCGCGCGATGCCGGCTTCGCGACCGAGCTCGCCTACGGCACCCTGCGCATGCAGGGGCTCTACGATGCCGTCCTCGCCGAGTGCGTCGATCGTCCCCTGGGCGAGCTCGACGGCCGGCTGCACGACGTGCTGCGGCTCGGTGCCCACCAGATCCTGTCCATGCGCGTGCCGGCGCACGCCGCGGTCGGCGAGACCGTCGCGCTGGCGAGGGATGTCGTCGGCGAAGGTCCGGCCAAGCTTGCCAATGCCGTCCTGCGCCGCGTGGCGGACGGCGGAGACCTCGACGCCTGGACGCTGCGGCTCGCGCCGGGGGATGACGCGGAGGCGCTGTCGATCGCGACCTCGCACCCGCGGTGGATCGTGTCGGCCCTCGGACAGGCACTGCGCGCCCATCCGCCGGGAGATGAGGCCGGAGCCTCGCTGCGTGCGCTGCTCGATGCTGACAACGCGCCGGCCCGACCCGTGCTGGTGGCGCGACCGGGCCGCATGAGCGTCGAGGAACTGCGCGCCATCCCGGGCATCGCGCCCGGCTCGTGGTCGCCGTACTCCGGGATCCTGGAGGAGGGCCGGCCCGAGGATCTCGCGGCGGTGCGGCAGGGCCGTGCGGGCGTGCAGGACGAGGGGAGCCAGCTCGTGGCCCTCGCGCTCGCGAACGCGCCGATCGACGGTCGCGACGGGTCCTGGGTGGACCTGGCGGCAGGCCCCGGTGGCAAGGCCGCGCTGCTGGCCGCGCTCGCGGAGCAGCGCGGAGCCGTCCTCACCGCTGTCGAGCAGCACCCGCATCGAGCCGAGTTGGTACGCCGCGTCGTCGGCGCCCCGCACCGCGTCATCGTCGGCGATGGCCGTGAGGCGATCGCGCCCGGCAGTGCCGATCGCGTGCTCGTCGACGTCCCGTGCACGGGCCTCGGCGCCCTGCGCCGTCGCCCGGAGGCACGATGGCGGCGATCGCCCGCCGACCTGGCAACCCTCGGCCCGCTGCAGCGCGGCCTCCTCGATGCCGCCCTCGACGCCGTCCGTCCCGGGGGAGTCGTTGCCTATACGACGTGCTCTCCCCACGTGGCCGAGACCGACCTGGTGGTCGACGACGTGCTGCGTCGCCGGGGCGACGCGCAGTGGATGGATGCCCGGACCTGCGTGCCCGGGGTCCCCGATCTCGGCGACGGTCCCGCGGTGCGCCTGTGGCCCCACGTGCACGGCACCGATGGGATGTACCTCGCGCTCCTGCAGCGGCACCTGGTCTGATGGAGGGCCGCTACCCTCGTGGGGTGGGCATCCAGATCTCGCCGAGCCTGCTGTCGGCGGACTTCTCGCGCCTGGCCGAGGAGGCGGCGCGCGTCCCCGATGCCGACTGGCTCCATGTCGATGTCATGGACGGCCATTTCGTGCCCAACCTCACCGTGGGGCTCCCGGTCGTGGAGAGCCTCCTCAACGCGACCGCCATTCCCCTGGACTGCCACCTCATGATCGACGACCCCGATCGCTGGGCTCCGGGATACGCCGAGGCCGGCGCCGGGAGCGTGACCTTCCATGCGGAGGCGGTCAAGGCCCCGGTGCGCCTCGCGCGCACCCTGCGAGCGCTGGGCGCGCGCGCCGGCCTGGCCGTCAATCCGGCGACTCCCATCGGGCCCTACTCCGACCTGCTTCCCGACCTCGACATGGTGCTGCTCATGTCGGTCGAGCCGGGCTTCGGCGGCCAGCCGTTCCTCGACATGGTCCTGCCGAAGATCGCGGAAGCGCGGGAGATGGTGCGCCGCAGCGGATGTGACATCTGGGTCCAGGTCGACGGCGGGATCGGCGAGCGCACCATTGCGGCGTGCGCGGAGGCGGGCGCCGATGTCTTCGTCGCCGGATCCGCAGTCTTCGGGGCCGACGATCCCGACCGCATGGTGCGCACCCTGCGCGACATCGCCGAGTCCGCCGCCCGCCCGGGAGACTAGTGGCGACGCCGCGCGAGATCGAGGCCATGCGCCGGGCGATCGCCCTCGCCCGCGAGTCGCGGATTCCGGATGGCCCCAATCCTCGCGTCGGGTGCGTGCTCCTCGGCCGCGACGGTTCCGTGCTGGGCGAGGGGGCACACCAAGGGGCGGGCACCCCGCATGCGGAAGTGGAGGCGATCGCTGCCGCGGGGGCGCTCGGTCCGGGAGCGACGGCAGTGGTCACCCTGGAGCCGTGCCATCACCAGGGGCGCACCGGACCGTGCAGCGAGGCGCTCATCGCGGCCGGGGTCGCACGCGTCGTCTTCGCGCAGTCCGACCCCCATGCGATCGCAGCGGGCGGTGCCGCGCGACTGTCGGCGGCCGGCGTCGATGTTGAGGGCGGCGTTCTCGCGGAGGAGGCGGCCGGCCTCAACGAGGCCTGGACCTTCGCGGTGACGCACGGACGCCCCTGGGTGACGCTCAAGGTCGCCGCGTCGCTCGACGGACGTGTCGCTGCCGCTGACGGCACGAGCCGCTGGATCACCGGAGACCAGGCGCGCGCCCAGGTGCACGACCTGCGCGGCGAGGTCGACGCCATCGCCGTGGGGTCCGGCACGGTGTCCATCGACGATCCGCAGCTCACGGCCCGCGATGGGGCCGGAGAGCTGCTGCCGCACCAGCCGATGCGCGTCGTGGTCGGCATGCGGGGCATCCCGTCGCAGGCACGCGTCGCCGATGATGCGGCCCCGACTCTCCACGTGCGCACCCACGACCCCGCCGCGGTGCTGGCCGCGCTCGCTGAGCGCGAGGTGCGGCATCTCCTGCTCGAAGGCGGGCCGACCCTGTCCGCGGCATTCCTGCGGGCGGGCCTCGTGGATGACCTCGTCTGGTACGTCGCCCCGCTCATGCTGGGGGCCGGCCGGCCGGCCGTGGGCGATCTCGGCATCCCGACCATCGCCGACGGGCTGCGCCTCACGGAGGTGCGCGTCGACCAGGTCGGCGAGGATGCCAGGATCAGGGGGCGCATCGTCCCTGCGCCGCGGATCCAGGGAGGCTAGGTGTTCACCGGCATCGTGGAGGAGCTCGGCGAGATCGTGGCCGTGACCGAGCTCCCGGGGGATGCCCTCCGGCTGGAGATCCGCGGTCCGCTCGTGACGGGCGATGCCCGCCTCGGCGACTCGATCGCCGTCAATGGCGTGTGTCTCACCGTGACCTCCATCGGGGATGGCACCTTCTCCGCTGACGTCATGCGCGAGACGCTGCGTCGCTCCTCCTTGCGCGAGGCGGCTCCCGGCACCCGGGTGAACCTCGAGCGGCCGCTCACGCTGGCGGCGCGTCTGGGGGGTCACCTCGTCCAAGGCCATGTCGACGGCACAGGGCTCGTGCTCTCCCGCGAGCGCAGCGACCACTGGGAAGTGGTCCGCATCGGGATCCCCGAGGACCTGGCGCGCTACGTGGTGGAGAAGGGCTCGATCGCCGTCGACGGCGTCTCGCTCACGGTCGCCGACGTGTGGGTCGACACGACAGGCCACTGGCTCAGCGTCTCGCTCATCCCCACCACCCTTGCCGTGACCACCCTGGGCGAGCGGGCGGTGGGCGAGACGGTCAACCTCGAGGTCGACGTGGTCGCCAAGTACGTCGAGCGTCTCTCGGGATTCGGGACCGGGTCGTGAGCGGACGCGAGCCCGTCCGCCTCGACCCCGTGGAGTCGGCCCTGGACGCCATGCAATCGGGGCGCGCCCTGCTCGTCGTCGACGACGACGATCCCGCGGGCGAGATCGACCTCGCGTTCGCGGCCCAGCGGGCAACGAGCGCCCTCGCGGGCTTCATGATCCGCCACTCCTCCGGATTCATCTGCGTGGCGATGGAGGGGGGAGCCCTGGATCGTCTCAACCTCCCGCCGATGACGCCGCCGAGCGACCTCGGGGCCCAGGCTCCCGATTCGATGCCGGTCGATGCCCGGGGCGTGACCTCCGGAGGCATCTCCGCGGCCGACCGGGCCCTCACCATCGGGCGGCTGGGAGCTGCTGACACGCGCCCCGAGGACCTCATGAGACCCGGTCACGTCGTGCCGGTCCGCTCCGCGCCCGGGGGTGTCCTTCGGCGCGCCGGTCACGCCGAGGCCGCGGTGGACCTCGCGCGCATGGCCGGCCTGGAGCCGGCGGCGGCCTTTGCCGTGGTCGTGAATGACGACGGCTCCGTGATGACCGCGAACGCGGGCCGCGCATTCGCCGATGAGCATGGTCTTCCCCTGGTCTGCGTCCGCGACATCATCGCGTTCCGGCGTCGGCAGGAGCGCTACGTGGAGCGTGGCGGCGAGGCGACACTGCCGACGGAGTTCGGCGATTTCCGTTTGGTGGGCTACCGCAATTCCCTCGACGGTGTCGAGCATCTCGCCCTCGTCCGCGGCGATATCGGCGACGGGGAGGAGGTGCTGGTCCGCGTCCACTCGGAGTGCTTCACGGGAGACATCGTCGGCTCCCTGCGCTGCGATTGCGGGCCGCAGTTGCGCGCCGCCATGGGCGCCATCGCGGAGGAGGGGCGCGGGATCGTGCTGTACCTGCGCGGCCACGAGGGTCGTGGCATCGGCCTCCTCCACAAGCTGCAGGCCTATCAGTTGCAGGACGCCGGCCGCGACACCGTCGACGCCAACCTCGAGCTGGGCTTGCCCGCGGATGCCCGGGATTACGGGATCGGCGCGCAGATCCTCGCCGACCTCGGGGTGAAGTCCATGCGCCTGCTGAGCAACAACCCGGCGAAGCGCGCGGGGCTGGAGGGCTACGGGCTGTCCATCGCCGAGCGCGTCCCGCTGGTCATCGAGCCCAATGCCTACAACGAGCGCTACCTTGCCACCAAGGCGGCCCGCATGGGCCACGACCTGGGAGGGCCTGAGTGAGCGGGTCGGGCGCAGCGCGCATGGACGGACTTCAGGCCCAGGGACTCCAGGTGGCGATCATCGCGGCGTCCTGGCACGCAGAGATCATGGATGGACTCATTGCCGGAGCGGCCACGGCCTGCGAGGCGGCGGGTGCGTCGCACACGGTCATCCGAGTCCCGGGCACCTTCGAGCTCCCGGTCGCGGCCGCGGCCTGCGCCGATGCGGGCTATTCCGCGGTCGTGGCCCTAGGGGTCGTCATCCGCGGAGGCACTCCGCACTTCGAGTACGTCTGCGATGCGGCGACGTCGGGCCTCTCGCGGGTGGCCCTCGACACGCGCACCCCGGTCGGTTTCGGCGTGCTCACCTGCGACACGGAGGGCCAGGCGCGCGATCGTGCCGGGCTCCCCGGCTCGACGGAGGACAAGGGACGCGAGGCGGCGGAGGCGGCCATGGCCACGGCCCTCGTCCTGAGGTCTCTCGCGAAGCCCTAGGCTCGGGACCGTGAAGACCTTCGACGAGCTGTACGCCGAGCTCCAGGGCAAGGCGGCCTACGCGGGCGAGACCGGCAACACCCGTCGCCTGCTCGACGCGGGCGTCCACGACATCGGCAAGAAGGTTGTGGAAGAGGCCGCCGAGGCGTGGATGGCTGCCGAGCACGAGAGTCGGGAGCGCGCCGCCGAGGAGATTGCCCAGTTGCTCTACCACGCGCAGGTGCTCATGATCGCCTCGGGCGTGAGCCTGCACGATGTCTACGAGCGCCTGTAGGCCCATGATGCTGCGCGTGGCTCTGCCCAATAAGGGCCTCCTCGCCGAGCCTGCCCGCGAGATGGTGCGGGAGGCCGGCTACCTCCGGTCGTTCGCGACCCGGGACCTCGTCGTGCAGGACCCTGACAACGACGTCGAGTTCTTCTTCCTGCGCCCTCGGGACATCGCGACGTACGTCGGCGAAGGCACGCTCGACGTCGGCATCACCGGGCGCGACATGCTGCTGGACTCCGGGTCTGACGCCGAGGAGCTCGCGCAGCTCGGGTTTGGGGCCTCGGCCCTCCGCCTGGCGGCCCCGCCCGGCGTCGCCCGAAGCGCCGCTGACCTGAGCGGCCTGCGCATTGCGACGTCGTACCCGGGGGTCCTCGAGGACTTCCTGGGCCGGTCGGGCATGTCGGCGCGCATCGTGCGCCTCGACGGGGCCGTGGAGAACGCCGTTCGACTCGGCGTCGCCGATGCCGTGGCCGACGTGGTGGCCACCGGCACCACCCTGCGACTCGCTGGCCTGGAGATCGTGGGCGAGCCGATACTCGTGAGCGAGGCCCTCGTCGTGCGGCGGCAGGGCGCGGCTCCCGACGCTGCGGTGGAGACCTTTGTCCGGCGCCTCCAGGGAGTGATGGTGGCGCGCTCGTATGTGCTGGTCGACTACGACATCAGGGCGGAGCTCGTCGAGGAGGCCTGTCGGGTGACGCCCGGCTTCGAGTCCCCGACGATCTCGTCGCTGCACGATCCTGCGTGGGTGGCAGTGCGGGCCATGGTCCCGCGGCGCGACGTGCACCGGGTCATGGATGAGCTGTACGAGCTCGGCGCCCGCGGAATCCTCGTGACCGCGATCCACGCAAGCCGCCTGTAGCCATGGTGGAGGGGCGCGGGCGTCGCATCGAGACGCCAACGAATTTCGTTGGTGACGAGGGATCGGTGGACCCGGGTCTCGCCGCCGCGCTCGACTCCGGCGACGGCGAGCAGGTCATGGCTGCCCTGCGCGCCGGCGCCCGCCTCCTCGTGCCGCTTGTCGCGGTGCTCGACGAGCGCGACGCGCAGGGCGCCGACAAGTCCAGCCACATGGCCTCAGTGACTCTGGTGCAGCAGGACGGGCGCCGGGGCCTGCTCGCCTTCACCAGCGTGCAGTCGATGCGAGCCTGGGATCCTGCCGCGCGGCCGGCGCCCGCGCGTGCGCCCGACGTGGCGCGGTCGGCTCTCGACGACGGGGCCGACGGGGTTCTGGTCGATATCGCCGGCCCGGTGCGATTCGCCCTCGACGGCATCGCTTTGCGTCAGGTGGCCGAGGGGGCCGGGCTCACACCGGGCCCGTGAGCCTCTCGCCGGGGCCCTCTCCGGGGGGATCGGGGATCGGCGAGGACTCGCGAAAGGCCCGCTGCAGGGACTGGAGTCCGTCGCGCAGGGGAGCGGCGTGCATCGAGCCCAGGTCGGGGGCGGCCGCTGTGACGAGCCCGGCGAGGGCGGTAATCAGAATACGGGCCTCCGCGAGATCGACTTCGGCTTCCGCATCAGGGCCGTCGCCGAGGCCGCATCGGATGGCGGCAGCGGACATGAGGTGTACGGCCAGGGTGGTGACCACCTCGGCCGCGGGGACCTCGGCCAGGTCGCGCCACGCCTGGGTCTCCTCGGAGGGCATCGCGACAGCCTGCCAGGGATCCCGGGCAGGGGGAAGTCGGCGGGCTGGTAGCCTTGGGGCTTGTTCGGCCGTCGCATGCGTCGGCCACGCAAGAGGAACCCGGTTCCCACCTTCCGCCCCCGGGCGTCAGGTCCGCGCTCGGCCCATCGGGTCGTCTGATGCGCATGCCGGCTCCTCCGCGCGTCGAGGGGCCCGTCCCCTCGGAGCACCGCAGGCGAAGGACGTCGGCGGCAGACCGTCAAGGAGGCGCCATCAGCGTCGAGCCCAGGATCAACGACAGGATCCGCGTCCCCGAGGTGCGACTCGTCGGTCCCCAGGGAGAGCAGGTCGGCATCGTCCGCATCGAGGATGCCCTGCGTCTCGCCCAGGAGTCCGATCTCGACCTGGTCGAGGTCGCGCCTATGGCGAAGCCGCCCGTCTGCAAGCTCATGGACTATGGCAAGTTCAAGTACGAAGCCGCCGTGAAGCTGCGCGAGGCGCGTAAGAACCAGGCGCACACCGTCATCAAGGAGATGAAGCTCCGGCCCAAGATCGATCAGCACGACTACGACACCAAGAAGGGTCACGTCGTGCGCTTCCTCAAGGCCGGGGACAAGGTGAAGATCACCATCATGTTCCGCGGACGAGAGCAGTCCAGGCCCGAGCTCGGGCTTCGACTCCTCGCCAAGCTCGCGGAGGACGTGGAGGATCTCGGATTCGTCGAGGCGACCCCCAAGCAGGACGGTCGCAACATGATCATGGTGCTCGCCCCGCACCGCACCAAGGCATCCCAGGCCAAGGCCTCCTTCGCCGAGTTCGAGGATGTCGCCGAGGTGCTCGCCGCCGAGGCCTAGGCCTCACCGCACCGCCCGCACGCCCGACCCGAGAGGACAGCAATGCCGAAGCAGAAGACCCACAGCGGAGCCAAGAAGCGTTTCAAGGTCACCGGTTCGGGCAAGATCACCCACGAGCAGGCCAATCGCCGCCACCTCATGGAGGGCAAGGCGACCAAGCGCACCCGCCGCCTCATGCTCGACGAGACCGTCAAGCCCGCCGACGTCAAGAAGGTCAAGCGCCTTCTCGGCAAGTAACCGCCCACTTTCGAAGGAGATCTGACATGGCACGCGTGAAGAGGGCGGTCAACGCCCAGAAGAAGCGCCGTGAGGTCCTCGAGCAGGCGAGTGGCTACCGAGGGCAGCGGTCACGGCTCTACCGCAAGGCGAAAGAGCAGGTCACCCACTCCCTGGTCTACGCCTTCAACGACCGCAAGGACCGCAAGGGCGACTTCCGACGGCTGTGGATCCAGCGCATTAATGCCGCGGTCCGCGCCCGCGGCATGACCTACAATCGCTTCATCCAGGGCCTCAAGGCCGCCGATGTCCAGGTGGATCGCCGCATGCTCGCGGAGATGGCGGTCAACGACCCGGCGGCGTTCGACGCCATCGTGGAGATTGCGCGCAAGGCCCTTCCGGCCTCCGCCGCCTGATGACGGACCTCGACCTGACCTCGCCGAAGGGCGAGAGGGTCGCCGAGGTCCGCCGACTGCACGATCGAAGGCACCGCGCTCAGCGCGGTGCCTTCGTCGTCGAAGGACCGGCCGCCGTCGAGGCTGCGCTGGCGCGCGGCGTACTCGAGATCTATGCCACGCAGCAGGCGTCCGGGCGTCATGCCGGCATCCTGCGCGCCGCGCAGCAGCAGGGCGCTCGGGTGTGGCGCGTGGCCGATGCCGTCCTTGACGCCATGGCCGAGACGCAGCACCCCCAGGGCCTCCTTGCCGTCTGCCCCCTCATCACCGTGGAGCTGTCGCAGGCCCTCTCCCGCGTGGGTGCGAGTGCCACCTCGTGCCTCGTCATCCTCGACCGGGTCAACGATCCGGGCAACGCGGGCACCATCATCCGCACCGCGGACGCGATGGGCGCCAGCGCGGTCATCCTCACCGAGGGGTCCGTGGATCCGCATAACGGCAAGTGCGTACGAGCGACCGCCGGGTCGCTCTTCCACCTCCCGATCGCGGCCGATCAGCCCCTGGATCAGGTGCGGGAAGCCGTGCGGGCGGCCGGCCTCGCCCTCGTGACGGCCGATGCGCGCGGTTCGCTGGCCGCCGGGACTGCGCAAGCGCAGGCCGTGCTGTCGACCCCGGTGGCGTGGGTCTTCGGCAATGAGGCGCATGGCGTGGCGTTGGAGCTGTCCGGCGCGGCGCACGCAAGCATCGCCATCCCACAGTACGGCGAAGCGGAGAGCCTCAACCTTGCGGCCGCCGCGGCCATCTGCCTCTACGAGACGGCCCGCGCGCAGCGCGCGGTCTGAGATCGGGACTTTGGTCCCGGCGACACCGGCCATTTCGTGGCCGACCTGCCGCAGGAAGTCGGCGACACTGGGAACGGTTATCCGATGGGAGGCGTCATGTCGTACTACCGAATGCAGATCCTCGAGGAGAAGGGCTTCGTCGTCTTGAGCCCCGACGGCCATGTTGTCGACCCGCGCGAGTGGCATGGCGTGGAGTACGTCGACTGGAAGTCATCCGGAGATACGCGTTTCGCGCCGCTGGCCTCGGCGCACGGCGATATCGAGTGCAATGCGTTCTGGCACTGCGACCCGCCTAAGCCGGATAAGGACGGCGTCTGGATCGAGTCCCAGGTCGCCACGGCGCCTACCTTGCGGGAGATCGCAGAAGAGGCCGGCGCCCGCATCGGCCGGTGTCGCATCATCGAGCTCCAGCCCAATTCCTATGCCGACTGCCTCTACAACTCCCACCTGGACGACAACAATCGGATCAACCCCGACGGGGAAGGGTGGATCGTTCGCAGTTTCCGCAACCTCACAGATGATGGTGACTCCTTCATGGTGCTGCGCGAGGACATCGACGATCCGTCGACCGAGACGCGGATTCCCCTGCCGTCCGGCGCACGCATCGTCGTCGACTCCGAGCGCATGTGGCACTCGGTCTGGCACACGGGCGACGAGCCTCGCTACTGCCTCATCACGTCGTACGAATCCGGTCCCGACCTGGAGAAGTGGATCTTCGAGAACGACCCCACGACCGACCTCGATCCGGTCGACCTGGAGGCGGCCTTTGCCGCCAGGATGGAGGCCGAGGCTCAGGAGCGCAGAGCCGCCCGGACGGCGTACTACGGCTACGACCCCACGACCGTCCGCTCGGAGGCCTAGGCGGGCGTGACACGCGCGACACGGGCGTGCCGTGCGGTGGCGGGGTCCGCTCCGTAGGGGAGAATGGGGGTCCCACCACGAAAGGATGCTTCGGCGATGGCGTACGTGAAGCTTCCCGAGTTCGAGGAGACGGGCTATGTCGTCCTGGACTCCTACGACCAGTCGGCCGACCCCCAGGAGTGGCGCGACATCGAGTTCGTCGACTGGAAGTCGTCGGGTGAGACGCGCTTCGCCCCCCTGGCCTCGGCCTACGGCGACATGGAGTGCAATGGCTTCTGGCACCACAACCCTCCGAAGACCGACAAGGACGGGGTGTGGGTGCAGGCCAACATCGAGAAGGCGCCGAGGCTGAAGGAGCGGGCCGAGGAGCCGGGAGCCAACATTGGCCGCTGCCGCGTCATCGAATTGCAGCCCAATGAGTACGCCGACTGCATCTACAACCTGCACCAGGACGACAACAACAGGCTCAATCCCGAGGGCACCGGCTGGATCGTCCGCGGCTTCTTCAACCTCACCGACAACCCCGATTCCTACATGATCCTGCGCGAGGACAAGGACGACCCGTCGACGGAGACGAGGATCCCCCTTCCTGCGGGCACCCAGGTCATCATCGACACCCAGCGCCTGTGGCACGCGGTGTGGCACGGCGGGCCCGATCCGCGCTACTGCCTCATCACCTCCTGGGAGTCAGGACCGGAGCTCGCGGCCTATATCCGGGCCCGGCATCCTCGCTCCCGCGTGGAGAGCGCCCCCCTCGACCCGGCCTTCGTCACGGCCGCCCAGGAGGAGGTTGACCACCGGCGTGCGGCCAAGGTGGCCTCCTCCGGGGCCATGGCCGATGTGATGAGTGAGGCCTGAGGCGGCAGCGCCATGGCCCCGCTCGCCCGGTAGCGTGGAGCAGGCCCGCGCACGATGAGGGAATGAGGAGCCTGTGACTTCCGCCGCACCCGCGACGGTCTCTGAGAACGACGTCCTCGACGCACTCGAGGCCGAGGCCATCCATGTCTACCGTGAGGTTGCCGGAGCATTCCGGCGCCCGGTCCTGCTCTACTCCATCGGCAAGGACTCCAGCGTCCTGCTGCACCTCGCGCGCAAGGCGTTTTACCCCGCACCTATCCCGTTCAAGGTCATGCACATCGACACGACGTGGAAGTTCCGGGAGATGATCGAGTTCCGCAACCGCATGGCCCGCGAACTCGACCTGGACCTCAAGGTGCAGACCAATCTCGAGGCCGTCGCCGAAGGTGTCACCCCGTTCACCCACGGCACCCACGAGTACACGCGGATCATGAAGACCGTGGCACTGCGCCAGGGACTCGACGAGCTCCAGGCCGACTGCGCGATCGGCGGAGCGCGACGCGACGAGGAGAAATCCCGCGCGAAGGAGCGCATCTTCTCCCTGCGCGAGCCCGGGCACCGCTGGGACCCGCGCAAGCAGCGCCCGGAGTTCTGGCGCACGGCCAACACCACGCTGTCCGAGGGGCAGACCATGCGTGCCTTCCCCATCAGCAACTGGACTGAATTCGACATCTGGCGCTACATCCGACGTGAGAGCATCCCGATCGTCGACCTGTACTTCGCGCGTCCGCGCCCAGTGGTCGAGCGTGAAGGCACCTGGATCATGGTCGACGACGAGAGGCTCCCGCTGCGCGACGGGGAGGTCCCGCAGATGCGCAGCGTCCGCTTCCGCACCCTGGGCTGCTACCCGTTGTCCGGTGCCGTCGAGTCGACGGCCGCCGACCTCGACACGCTCATCGCCGAGATGCTCGAGAGCAATGTCTCCGAGCGCGCCGGCCGTCTCATCGACGGCGAGGGCAGCGGCTCCATGGAGGCCAAGAAGGCGGAGGGCTACTTCTGATGACGACCCTGCTCGAGCGTTCCTCCGGGATCGACGTGACCCCCGTCGTCCGCCTCGTCACCTGCGGCTCGGTCGACGACGGCAAGTCCACCCTCATCGGGCGACTACTGGCCGAGACGGGATCCATCCCCGAGGACCAGCTCGACTACGCACGCCAGACCCGCCGCGGTGGCTCGACCATTCCTGTCGGAGAGGTGGACTTCTCACTGCTCACCGACGGCCTCGAGGCCGAGCGTGAGCAGGGCATCACCATCGACGTCGCCTACCGTCACATGTACCTGCCGAGCGGGCGCCGCGTGATCATCGCCGATGCCCCCGGGCACGAGCAGTACACCCGCAACATGGCCGTGGCGGCCTCTAATGCCGACGTCGCGGTGCTGCTCGTCGACGCGGCGCGGGGCGTTCGCCCGCAGACCTTCCGGCACCTCACGGTCTGCGCGCTCATGGGCGTCAAGAGCATCATCATCGCGATCAACAAGATGGACCTCGTCGCTTACGAGCATGCGACGTATGAAGAGCTATCCGGCCAGGTGAAGGCGGCGGCGGCCCGACTGGGACTCGACGAGGTCATCACGATCCCGGTGAGCGCCGTGGCGGGCGACAACGTGACCGCGAAGACCACGCAGATGGCCTGGTGGCACGGCCCCTCCCTCCTCGAGGCCATCCAGGAGTGGGCGCCGCCCATGGCCGGCGGTGACACGTCCTTCCGCCTGCCGGTGCAGTTCATCGTGCGCGCGGAGGGCAATTTCCGCGGCTATGCGGGCACCGTCGCCGCGGGCACCATCCGCCCCGGGGATCCCGTGGTCGTGGCGGACTCCGGGCAGACCGCGTCGGTGGAGCGCATCGTGGGTTTCTCGGGCGACCTGGCGGAGGCCAGCACGGGGGATGCGGTGACGATCACGCTGGATCGCGAGGTCGACGTGACCCGAGGCGATCTCCTCGCGAGTGACGGCGTCACCCCCGCGGGGGAGACCGCCTGGCCGCAGCCGGCTGACCGGTTCTCTGCCGATGTGGTGTGGGTCGGAGAGGAGTCGCTCATGCACGGCCGCTCCTACCTCCTGGCCGTGGGTCCGCGCACGGTCCCGGCCACGGTGACCGTGGTGCGCCATCGACTTGATGTGGTCTCGGGCCAGAAACTCGCCGCTCGCGTCCTCGACATGAACGACATCGGGCGCGTGGAGATCGCCACCGACACCCCGATTCCCATGGACATGTACGCCGCTGCGCGGGACACCGGGGGATTCCTCCTCATCGACCGGGTCACCGCCGACACGGTGGCCGCGGGGATGGTGACGCACGTCCTGCGTCGGTCCCTCAACGTCGTCCCGCATTCCTACGAGGTCGATCGCGAGGCTCGGGCTCGACTCAAGCATCAGGCGCCCCGGGTCATCTGGCTGACGGGGCTGTCCGGCTCGGGGAAGTCGACGGTCGCGGATGCCCTGGAGCGACGCCTGCATGCCCTCGGCATGCACACCTTCGTCCTCGACGGCGACAACGTGCGCACGGGCATCAACAAGGACCTCGGCTTCACGCCCGAGGACCGGGCCGAGAATGTCCGGCGCGTGGCTGAGACGGCCAAGCTCATGCTGGAGGCCGGTCTCATCGTGATCGTGGCCCTCATCTCGCCTTTCCGCGCCGATCGGCGCGCTGCCCGCGAGATCTTCGACGGCGAGGACTTCCTGGAGATCTTCGTCGACACCCCGGTGGAGCTGTGCGCCACGCGCGACCCCAAGGGCCTCTATGCGAAGGCACAGTCCGGCAGCCTGCCCAATATGACGGGCATCGGCCAGGAGTACGAGCCGCCGGAGCACCCTGACGTCCGCCTCGACGGCTCGCTGCCGGTGGAGGACAACGTCGAGGTCTTGGTGCGGCGCATCGTGGGCGACTAGATGTCCGCTCCGAACAACCCCTACGATCCCGTCACCGTGTCCTCGCTCGAGCCTGAAGCCGTGCAGGCGATGGTCGATCAGGCCCTCGTCGCGATCGCCGCTGCCGGCGATGTCGAGGAGTGGAAGGCGGTGCGCCTCGCCCATGCCGGGGACCGCTCCGCGCTGGCCCTGGCGAATCGCGAGATCGGAGCCCTGCCGCCGGCGGCCAAGGCCGATGCGGGCAAGCGCGTCGGAGAGGCCCGGGGCGCGGTTCGCGCGGCGCTCGACGCGCGCCTTGCCGAGCTCGAGGCCGAGCGCGATTCACGGGTGCTCATCGAGGAGGCCGTCGACGTCACGATGCCCACGCGGCGCCGAAGCCAGGGTGCGCGGCATCCGCTCACGACTCTCATGGAGCGCATGGCCGAGGTGTTCATCGCGATGGGCTATGAGGTGGCGGAGGGACCCGAGGCTGAGGCCGAGTGGATGAACTTCGATGCGCTCAATGTGCCACCCGATCACCCCGCCCGCACCATGCAGGACACCTTCTTCGTGGGGAGCGAGGACAGTGGAGTGGTCCTGCGCACCCACACTTCGCCAATCCAGTTACGCGCCATGCTGGCGCGCCAGCTCCCCGTGTACGTCGTGGCCCCCGGCAAGGTCTTCCGCACCGATGAGCTCGATGCCACGCACACGCCGGTGTTCCACCAGATCGAAGGGCTGGCCATCGACGAGGGCATCACGATGGCCGACCTCAAGGGCACCCTCGAGCATCTGGCCGCCTCGATGTTCGGTGAGGGCGTGCAGATCCGGCTGAGGCCCTCGTACTTCCCGTTCACCGAGCCCAGCGCCGAGCTCGACCTCCAGTGCTTCGTCTGCCGGGGGGCTTCCGTGGGCAATCCGGAGGCACCCTGCCGCACCTGCTCGAGCGAGGGCTGGATCGAGTGGGGTGGTTGCGGCATGGTCAACCCGCGCGTGCTGCGCGCCGCCGGCATCGACACGGATCGCTACTCGGGCTTCGCGTTCGGGATGGGCGTGGAGCGCACCCTCATGTTCCGCCACGGCGTGACCGACATGCGCGACATGGTCGAGGGCGACGTGCGGTTCACGCGGGCGTTCGGGCTGGAGTCCTGATGCGGGTGCCCATGGAGTGGCTTCGTGAGCTGGTTGCGCTTCCTGCCGACGTGTCCGGTCGCGATGTCGCCGCGCGGCTCATCGCTGCCGGGCTCGAGGTCGAGGGCGTCGAGTCCGCCGGTGGCACCGTCTCCGGGCCCGTTGTGGTGGGACGCGTGCAGAGCATCGAGGAGCTCACCGACTTCAAGAAGCCGATTCGCTACTGCCAGGTCGATGTCGGCTCAGCAATGGGCGGCGTTCGAGGCATCGTGTGCGGCGCCCGCAACTTCGCGGCGGGCGACCTCGTCGTGGTGGCGCTACCGGGGGCGGTCTTGCCGGGCGACTTCGCCATCGCCGCGCGGCAGACCTACGGCCACGTCTCCGACGGCATGATCTGTTCCCAGCGCGAGCTCGGGCTCGGCGACGACCATGACGGCATCATCGTGTTCTCATCCGGTGAGGTCGGCCAGGATGCGTCCGTCGCTCTCGGGCTCGGCGAGGAGATCCTCGACATCGCGGTGACACCTGATCGCGGCTACGCCCTGTCAATGCGCGGAGTGGCGCGCGAGGTCGCCGTCGCGTCCGGCCTTCCCTTCGACGATCCCGGCCTGCGCCTCGCCGACCTGCCGGCGCCCGCCTCGGATATCGCCCCGTGGCCGTGCGATGTCGAGGACCCGACCATGTGCGAGCTGTTCACGATGCGCCGCATCGTGGGCTTCAACCCGCACGCCCCGACACCGGAGTGGATGGCCCGCCGACTCGTGGCCTCCGGGATGCGCCCGGTGTCGCTGGCGGTGGACGTCACCAATTACGTGATGCTCGAACTCGGCCAGCCCCTGCACGCCTTCGACGCCGCGAAGCTCACCGGGGCAGTGCGCGCCGGTCGGGCCAGGGCGGGGGAGCAGGTGGAGACCCTGGATCATGTGATGCGCACGCTCGTGGCCGATGACGTCGTGATCCGTGACGATTCGGGTGTCATCGGGCTGGCGGGCACCATGGGGGGTCTCCTCACGGAGATTGACGACGACTCCACCGACGTAGTCCTGGAGGCAGCGCGATTCGTGCCGGAGACCGTGGCCCGCACGGCACGGCGCCACAAGCTCTCCAGCGAGGCGTCGCGTCGCTTCGAGCGCGGGGTCGATCGCGTGCTGGCTCCCTACGCCTCCGCGCGCGCCGCGCAGTTGCTCTTGGAGCATGGCGGCGGCACCTACGCCGGAATGACTGCCTGGGAGGCGCCGTACTCCCCGACGGTCATCGAGATGGAGGCGTCGCTGCCCGAGCGCACGGCTGGGATGTCCATCGACTCTCCGGTGGTCCTCTCGCGCCTCGCCCAGGTCGGATGCGAGGTCGAGGGGGACTCGCGGCTGCTCGTCACGGTCCCGCCGTGGAGACCGGATCTCACCGACCCGGCGGATCTCGTCGAGGAAGTCGTGCGGCTCGTCGGCTATGACTCCCTCCCATCGCGTCTGCCGATGGCCCCGGCTGGCTACGGCCTCACCCGGGAGCAGCGCCTGCGCCGTCGAGCGGGCCTCGCACTCGCGGGTGCCGGCGTCGTGGACGTGCTCACCTACCCCTTCATGGGCGAGGCGGACCTGGATGCGCTGCTGGTGGCGCCGGACGACGCACGTCGTCGCGCTCCTCGGTTGGCCAATCCGCTCTCGGAGGAGCAGCCGCTACTGCGCACCTTCATCCTCCCGGGGCTGCTGTCGGCCCTGCGCCGCAACCTCGCGCGCGGATCGGAGGATGTCGCGCTCGGGGAGATCGGCCGCGTCTTCGTCCTGCGCGAGCACCAGCGCGCCGAGGGCGTCGCCCAGGGCCCTCGGCCGGGGATCGCGCAGCGCCCGTCGGAGGAGGAGCTCGCCTCGATCGAGGACCTGCTGCCCGACCAGCCGCACCACATCGCCGTCGTGCTCGCCGGTGCATCCGAGACCAAGGGCTGGTGGGGCCCGGGACGCGACTATTCGTGGGCCGATGCTGTCGAGATCGCCCGCATCGTGGCCGATGCCGTCGGTGCGGAGCTTGTCGTGCGTCAAGGCCGAGAGTCCTTGCTGCACCCGGGGCGCGCGGCCGATCTCAGCGTGGGTGGCGAGGTGATCGGCTTCGCCGGCGAATTGCATCCGCGCGTGACGGCCAGCCTCGGACTCCCGCCGCGCACCTGTGCGCTCGAGCTCGACCTCGACGCCCTCGTCCGCGGGTCGCATGACGTGGCCCCGGCCCCGGCGGTGATCAGTCAGCCCGTCGCCAAGGAGGACATCGCCCTCGTGGTGGCCGACGCGGTGCCGGTGGCGGATGTGATCGACGCGGTGCGCTCCGGGGCCGGGGAACTCTGCGAGGAGGTGCGGCTCTTCGACGTGTACGTCGGCCCGCAGGTCCCGGCGGGACATCGCTCGCTGGCCTTCGCCCTGCGGTTCCGCGCGCCCGATCGCACGCTCTCCGCGCAGGAGATCGCCGCCGCCCGGGAGGGCGGCGTCGCGGAGGCGGTCCGCCGCCACGGGGCGGTGCTCCGGGGCGCCTGACGGGCGCTATCCGTGTATGCGTATAGTTCGACCATGCCCCTGACTGCCGCGGTCGCCGGTGCCTCCGGCTATGCCGGCGGGGAGCTCCTGAGGCTCCTGCTCGGTCACCCCGACCTCGAGGTGGGACCCATCGCCGCGGGCACGAAGGCGGGGCGCTCCCTCGCAGAGGTGCATCCCCAACTGCCGGCTCTCGCGGACCGACCCCTCCTGCCGACCGACGCGGACGCCCTCGCGGGCGCGGACGTCATCTTCCTGGCGCTGCCGCACGGCGAGTCCGCGGCCATCGCCGGTCAACTCGCTCCCGGGCAGCGGGTCGTCGACCTGGGCGCTGACTTCCGACTCGTCGATGAGTCGGCCTGGAAGTCCTTCTACAACGATTCCTATGCCGGCCACTGGACCTACGGCATGCCCGAGCTTGGCATGCGCGAGCAGATTGCGGAGTCGGTGCGAGTGGCCAATCCCGGGTGCTACCCCACGTCGGTGGTCCTGGCCATGGCTCCTCTCCTCGCCGAGGGACTCGTGGGGCCCGTCGTGAGTGTTGTCGCGGCGTCCGGCACCTCGGGCGCGGGGCGCGCCCCCAAGGACACGCTCCTGGCCTCGGAGGTGATGGGCTCCATGTCCCCCTACAAGGTCGGCGGTTCGCACCAGCACACGCCCGAGATCGAGCAGGCGCTGTCGCATGTCACCGGCGACGACGTGCGCGTGTCCTTCACGCCGCTGTTGGCTCCCATGCCGCGCGGGATCCTCGCGACGTGCTCGGCGGATCTCGCCGAGGGGGTCGCCGCCGATGAGCTGCGCGAGTGCCTGCACGCCGCCTACGGCCGCGAGCGTTTCGTCACGGTGCTCCCTGAGGGTCACTGGCCGCACACCTCGTCGACGGTCGGCAGCAACGCGGTCCATGTCCAGGTGGCGGCGGATCTCCGCACGGGCCGAGCCATCGTGATCGCCGCGCTCGACAACCTCGTGAAGGGGGCGGCCGGACAGGCCTTGCAGAATGCCAACCTCATGCTCGGCCTCGACGAGGCAGCCGGACTGAGCTCCTCGGGGGTGGCTCCATGAGCGTCACCGCGGCCCGCGGCTTCCGCGCCGCGGGTGTCACGGCGGGACTCAAGGCCAGTGGCCGTCCGGACGTGGCACTCGTGGTCAACGACGGGCCCACGAGGTCGGCGGCGGGGACCTTCACGGCCAACCGCTTCGCGGCGGCGCCGGTCCTGTGGACCCGGCAGGTCATGTCGGATGGCGAGGTGCACGCGGTCGTCCTCAACTCCGGCGGCGCGAATGCCTGCACGGGCCCCGAGGGATTCGCAGACACGCATCGCACCGCCGAGCATGTGGCAGCGCTCATTGACACCGGCGCGGGCGAGGTCGCCGTGTGCTCGACCGGGCTCATCGGCGAGCGACTTCCCATGGATCGGCTTCTCGCGGGAGCCGCTGAGGCAGTCGCCAGCCTCTCCGACGACGGCGGCGACCGTGCGGCCGTCGCCATCATGACGACCGACACGGTGCCCAAGACTGCGGTGGTCCAGGGGCAGGGCTTCACCGTCGGCGGCATGGCGAAGGGAGCCGGCATGTTGGCACCCGGCCTCGCCACCATGCTCGTGGTCCTCACGACGGATGCGGTGGCAGACTCCGCGGCCCTCGACGCCGCCCTGCGCGGCGCGACCCGCGTCACGTTCGATCGCATCGATTCCGATGGGTGCATGTCGACGAACGACACCGTCCTCCTGCTGGCCAGCGGCGCCTCGGGCGTCACCCCGAGCCGTGATGAGTTGCAGGCGGTCGTTACCGAGGTCTGTGCCGACCTGGCCCGGCAGCTCATCGGCGATGCCGAGGGGGCGAGCAAGGACATTCGCATCGACGTAGTGCACGCGATGACCGAAGGCGATGCCGTCGAGGTCGTGCGGGCGGTGTCGCGGAGCAACCTGCTCAAGTGCGCGATCCACGGCGAGGATCCCAACTGGGGTCGCGTGCTCTCAGCCGTCGGCACGACATCGGCCCGATTCGAGCCCGATGCCGTGAGTGTTGCCATCAACGGCGTGTGGGTGTGTCGCAACGGTGGCGTGGGGGAGGACCGCACCCGGGTCGACATGTCCGGTCGCGAGGTCGTCGTCTCCATCGACCTGGGAGCGGGAGATGCCTCGGCCTCGTTGTGGACCAATGACCTGACGGCCGACTACGTCCACGAGAATTCGGCCTACTCCACATGAGCGCGCGCGAGAAGGCATCCGTGCTCGCGGAGGCCCTGCCCTGGCTGGAGGGGTTCCGCGGCGCCACCGTCGTCATCAAGTACGGCGGCAATGCCATGACCGACGACAGCCTCAAGCAGGCCTTCGCCGAGGACGTTGTGTTCCTGCGCCTTGCGGGGCTGCGGCCCGTCGTGGTGCACGGGGGCGGCCCACAGATCTCCGCGATGCTCGACAGGGTCGGCATCGCCAGCGAGTTCCGCGGGGGCCTGCGCGTGACGACCCCGGAGGCCATGGAGGTCGTGCGCATGGTCCTCACCGGCCAAGTGCAGCGCGAGATCGTCACGCTCATCAACGCCCACGGGCCGTACGCCGTCGGACTCTCGGGCGAGGATGCCCGCCTATTCCGTGCGGAGCGTCGCGGCGTGATCGTCGACGGAGAGGAGATCGACCTCGGACTGGTGGGCGATGTCGTCGAGGTGCGCCCCGACTTCGTCACGGATCTTCTCGACGAGGGTCGCATCCCCGTGGTCTCCACCGTGGCCCCGGACGCCGAGGGCACGATCCATAACGTGAATGCCGACACGGCCGCGGCGGCGCTGGCGGTGGCGCTGCGCGCCGAGAAGCTCGTCGTGCTCACGGACGTGGCGGGGCTCTACGCCGACTGGCCCGCGAGCGAGCAGGTGATCGCGGAGATCTCGGCCGCGCAACTCGCGGAGCTCCTGCCCGCGCTGGACTCCGGGATGATCCCGAAGATGGAGGCCTGCCTTCGAGCCGTGGAGGGTGGCGTTCCGCGTGCCCACGTCATCGACGGGCGGGTCCCGCACGCGCTCCTCGTGGAGGTCTTCACCGACGAGGGGGTGGGCACCATGGTGCTCCCGGACGGGGGAGCCCGATGACGGCGACGCAGGCGTGGCAGGACCGCTGGCAGGCCTCGCTCATGGACAACTACGGCACGCCGGCCATGACGATCGTGCACGGGCAGGGCGCGCGCGTGTGGGATGCCGAGGGCCGTGAGTACGTCGATCTCCTGGCCGGGATCGCGGTCAATGCCCTCGGGCATGCCCATCCCGACCTCATCGCGGCCGTGTCCCGGCAGATGGCGACCGTCGGCCACACGAGCAACCTCGCGCTCACCCCTCCGGCCGTCGAGCTGGCCGAGCGCATCCTCGCCCTCCTCGACCCCGAGGGCAGGCGAGGCGGCCGCGTCTTCTTCTGCAATTCCGGCGCCGAGGCGAATGAGGCGGCGTTCAAGCTCTCTCGGCGCACGGGCCGCGGGCGCGTCGTGGTGGCCGAGAGGTCCTTCCACGGCCGCACGATGGGATCCCTCGCGCTCACGGCCCAGCCCGCCAAGCAGGATCCCTTCCGTCCGCTTCCGGGCGAGGTGGTGGCTGTTCCCTTCGGCGATGCCGATGCCCTGGCCGCCGCCGTCGACGACGACACCGCGGCCGTGTTCCTCGAGCCCATTCAGGGCGAAGGAGGAGTGATCCCGGCCCCGGCCGGGTACCTGTCCGCGGCCCGCGCCATCTGCGATGAGCGCGGAGCGCTGCTCGTCCTCGACGAGGTGCAGACCGGCATCGGGCGCACGGGCGCGTGGTTCGCCCATCAGGGCGAGGGCGTGCGGCCCGACGTCGTGACGTTGGCGAAGGGGCTCGGCGGCGGCCTGCCGATTGGTGCCTGCGTCGCCTTCGGCGAGGCCGCGAGCCTCCTGGGACCGGGCAGTCACGGATCGACGTTCGGCGGCAATCCGGTGAGCTGCGCGGCCGCCCTCGCCGTGCTCGAGGTCCTCGAGCGCGATCAGCTCGTGGAGCGCGCGGCCGTGACCGGTGACGCGCTGCGCGCCATCGTCACCGCCTCCCCGCTCGTGTCCCATGTGCGCGGCGCGGGCCTGCTCCTGGGCGTCGTCCTCAACGACCCTCGGGCGGGTGAGCTCGAGGTGGCCGCGCGCCATCGCGGCCTCATCGTCAACGCGGTCGCACCGGACGTTATCCGGATGGCCCCTCCTCTCGTGATCTCCGACGCCGACATCGCGTGGGTGGCCGAGCGCTGGCCGCTGGCCGTGGGAGACCTGTCATGACGGCACCTCGCACGCAGGCGGCGCGGCGTACCCGCATCGGCGAGATGCTGGCCGCGCGCAGCATCCACTCCCAGGAGGAGCTCCGCACCGCCCTCGCCGAGGAGGGCTTCGCGGTCACGCAGGCGACCCTGTCGCGCGACCTCGTCGATCTCGGCGCCACCAAGGTGCCCAATGGGGACGGCCGGGCCGTCTACGCGCTCACGGCCGACGGGGGACATGAGTCCACGGCCGAGATGAGCCGCCTCACGCGTGCCGCGCACGAACTCGTGGTCTCCGTCGACCACTCGGCGAACGTCGTCGTGGTGCGCACTCCGCCGGGGGGTGCGCAGTACCTCGCCTCCGCCTTCGACCGGGCCCAGTGGGATCCGGTCATCGGCACCGTCGCGGGAGATGACACGGTCCTTCTCGTCACCCGGGGTGCCGATGCGGGCGCGGAGGTGGCGGGGGAGATCCTGGCCATGGCTGAAGGGCGATCAAGCGCGGGAGGCGAGGACGCATGACCGAAGGACAGCCCACCCGGCTCTGGGGAGGTCGCTTCGCCGGGGGACCGGCCGAGGCGATGGCGGCCCTGAGCGCGTCGGTGCACTTCGACTGGCGGCTCGCGCCCTATGACATCCGGCAGACGGCCGCGCATGCGCGCGTCCTGCATCGGGCCGGGCTGCTGGATGACCTTGAGGTGGCGCAGGTCGCCGAGGCGCTCGACGGATTGCTCGCCGACGTCGACGCCGGTTCCTTCGTCCCCGGCCCCGATGACGAGGACGTCCACACGGCGATCGAGCGCGGACTGCTCGAGCGGCTCGGGCCCCTGGGCGGCAAGCTGCGCGCGGGCCGTAGCCGCAATGACCAGGTCGCCACGGACTTCCGCCTCTACCTGCGCGACCAGGCGCGGGCGATCGCGGCGGCGGTCATCGACTTGCAGGCCGCGATCCTCGACCAGGCCGAGGCACATGTCGACGCCATCGCGCCGGGCTTCACCCATCTTCAGCATGCGCAGCCGGTGTCTTTCGGCCACGAGTTGGCAAAGCACGTCCACGCGCTCGCGCGCGATATCGACCGGCTGCGCGACTGGGACGAGCGTGCGGCGCTCTCTCCACTGGGTGCTGGTGCCCTGGCCGGCTCCTCGCTGGGTCTCGACCCTGAGCTGGTGGCGGCCGAGCTCGGATTCCGCGGTGCGCTTGCCAACTCCATCGACGCGGTGAGCGATCGCGATTGGGTGGCGGAGTTCCTGTTCGCCACCGCGATGATCGGCGTGCACCTGTCGCGCATCGGCGAGGAAGTCGTGCTCTGGACCTCGCGCGAGTTCGGGTGGGCGGTCCTTGACGACGCGTGGTCCACTGGCTCTTCGATCATGCCGCAGAAGAAGAACCCCGATGTTGCCGAGCTCATCCGCGGGAAGTCCGGCCGGCTCATCGGAGACCTCGCAGGCCTGCTCGCCACGCTCAAGGGGATGCCCTTCGCCTACAACCGCGACCTTCAGGAGGACAAGGAGCCGGTCTTCGATGCCGTCGACCAGCTCCTGCTCGTGCTTCCCGCGGTGACGGGCATGATCGCCACCCTGCGATTCGACACTCATCGCATGGCAGCTTCCGCGCCCGAAGGCTTCGCCCTCGCCACCGACATCGCCGAATGGCTCGTGCGCAACGGTGTTCCCTTCCGTGACGCCCATGAGATCGCCGGTGCCTGCGTGCGCGCCGCCGAAGCGCGGGGCGTGGAGCTCGCCGACCTCTCCGATGACGACTTCGCCGCCCTGTCGTCAGCCTTGACTCCGGCCGTGCGCGACGTGCTGTCCGCCGAGGGCTCCGTGGCATCGCGCGCCGCCTTCGGGGGTACCGCGCCGGTGCGCGTGCGCGAGCAGCTCGCCGCCGCGCGCGCGCTCGTGGCTGCCGACTCCGACTGGGCGGTCGGCGCCTGACGATGAGGGGCAGGGTCCTGGGGGTGACCCGCGGAGCGTGGGCGGTCGTGGCGATCATCCTCGCGATGGTCATCCTCGTGATCTCCATGCTTCCCCCGCGCGGTACGCCGGGTCCGCAGATCGCCGACCTCGGCGAGGTGCGCGCCCTGCTCCTGCACGCCCTGGGCTATGCGCTCCTCGCCGCCAGCGCCCTGCTGGCGCAGGCGAATCCGCGCCCGGGGTGGACCGCGGCCGCCGTCATCGGCTACGGCGTCGCCCTGGAGATCGCCCAGGGGATCGGGGGCCTGCGTTCCGCCCAGGTCTCCGATGCCGTGGCCAATGCGGGGGGTGTCCTGATCGGGGTGGCCCTCGCGTTACTGGTCCTGCGCCGCGCCTGAGCCGAGTGTCAGACCCCCCCGCCAGGGTGTCCGTGGGTCGCACGGTGAGCGCCACAGCCGCTCCCGCGGCGACCCGGGTCGCCTGCCCCCGGCGCGCCGGGGGGAGCGAGCGTGGGCAGGCGACCTCCCCCGCTGCGCGCCGGCTTGCCGACGTCCTCGTGGATCTCTGGGGCACACTGCTGACGTGTCCCCTCGGTGGCTCCTCGCATCCCCTGACCGCGTCGCCCCGCGGCTGCTCGGCGCGAGGCTCGTGTCCGAGGTCGACGGTGAGCGCGTCGAGGTCACGATCACCGAGGTCGAGGCGTACGGAGGAGTCGGGCAGGACCCCGGCAGCCATGCCTTCCGCGGCATGACGCCGCGCAATGCCACCATGTTCGGCCCGGCGGGCCGGGCCTACGTGTACTTCACCTACGGCATGCACTGGTGCGCCAACGTCGTGACCGGGCGAGAGGGCGCGGCGGCTGCCGTCCTCCTGCGCGCGGGGGAGGTGACCGCCGGCGTGGAGGCTGCCCGTGCGCGACGCCCGACCTCCCGGACCGACCGCGACCTCGCCCGGGGTCCCGCGAGGCTGACCGCTGCCCTCGGCATCTCCGGCCTCGTCGACGGTGCCGACCTGCTCGACCCAGCCTCCCCGCTGCGACTCCTGCTTCGCCGTACGCCGATGCCCGTGGTCGCGATCACCCCGCGCACCGGGGTCGGTGGCGCCGGCGCCCCGACGCCGTGGCGGTTCGTCGCCGACAGTCCCACCGTGAGCCCCTACCGCCCGTCACGTCCGCGCGTGCGGAAGGATGACTGTTCGTGAACGCCCTCCTCGATGACCTTGCCTGGCGCGGACTCATCGCCCAGAGCACCGACCTCGACGCCCTGCGCCGTGACCTCGATGAGGGGCCTGTCACCTACTACATCGGTTTCGATCCGACCGCCCCCAGCCTCCACCTGGGCAACCTCTTGCAGATCCAGACGATGCGGCGATTCCAGGCACATGGGCATCGCCCGCTGGCCCTCGTCGGCGGCGCGACGGGCCTCATCGGCGATCCCAAGATGACGGGGGAGCGGACCCTCAATCCCGTGGAGGTCGTCGAGGAGTGGGGCTCGCGCCTACGCCGCGAGCTGGAGCGATTCTTCGACTTCGATGGCCCGGCGGCCGCACGCATGGTGAACAATTTCGACTGGACGCAGGGCGTCGACGTCATCGAGTTCCTGCGGGATATCGGCAAGCACTTCAGCGTCAATCGCATGCTCGATCGCGAGGCCGTGGCCGCGCGCCTTGCCGGCGACGGCATCTCCTTCACCGAGTTCAGCTACCAGGTGCTGCAGTCCTTCGACTACCTCCAGTTGTTCCGTGCTCACGATTGCCGCCTGCAGATGGGCGGTTCCGATCAGTGGGGCAACATCACTGCGGGAGTCGACCTCATTCGCAGGGTCGAGGGCGTGCATGCGCATGCCCTCACGACCCCCCTGGTGACCAAGTCCGACGGCACCAAGTTCGGGAAGACCGAGTCCGGCACGGTGTGGCTCGATCCGGCCATGACGAGTCCCTATGCCTTCTTCCAGTTCTGGCTCAACGCCGACGATCGCGATATCGCGGCCTACACGCGCCTCTACAGCATGAAGAATCGCTCTGAGATCGAGAGCCTGGAGGAGTCGACGCGCGCCGAGCCCGCGCAGCGGGTAGCGCAGCGCGCACTCGCGCAGGAGCTCACGACCCTCGTCCACGGCGCTGCGGCGACGGAGGCGGTGGAGGTCGCCGCGCGCGCCCTTTTCGGCCAGGGCGATCTCGGGGACGTTCCGGCCGATGTTCTCGGGGCGGCCCTGGCGGAGGTTCCGCACGCGCTGCTGTCCCGCGACGACATCCACGACGGTGTACTGCCCGACATCGTCGACCTGCTCACGATGTCGGGGCTGGCCTCGAGCCGGGGCGCTGCCCGCCGGACGGTCGGTGAAGGTGGGGCCTATGTGAACAATGTGAGAGTTGAGGCAGAGGATCACCGTCCGGCAGCGTCCGACCTCCTCCATGGCCGCTACCTGGTCCTGCGCCGCGGGCGCAAGACACTGGCCGGGGTGATCCTCGAGGGGTGACGCAGGTCACCGAGAAGTGGGTGATCTGGATTTGACCTACCCCGTCTGGATGCGTATAGTTGACCTTCCTCGTACGGGGACCCGGACATCGGAATCCCGAGTAGGCCGGACCGGCGAGGCGCAACGACTCCCACGTCGATTCTTGACCGGTCTCGTACGCCCTCGGGCGGATTTGACCGGTGAGGTGCCGCGCGGGTAGCGTTGCGGAGTTGCCCCGGAAACGGTCCGCACTGCGGACGCGTCCGATGCGCAACCGCTCCTTGAGAACTCAACAGCGTGCCACATATCGATGCCAAAAAACCCCGTTCACGGGGCATGGTCGGCTTGCCCGCCCATGTTCTTGTGACGGATTCCTTTGGTTGACAGAAGCATTCAGCATCTGTCCGCCATGATCACTCACGTTTGGGTGATAGCGCTGAGGCGCAATCAACATTCCTTAACGGAGAGTTTGATCCTGGCTCAGGACGAACGCTGGCGGCGTGCTTAACACATGCAAGTCGAACGGTGAAGGTGGAGCTTGCTCCGCCGGATCAGTGGCGAACGGGTGAGTAACACGTGGGCAACCTGCCCCTCACTCTGGGATAACTCCGGGAAACCGGGGCTAATACCGGATACGACCTCCTTGGGCATCCTTGGAGGTGGAAAGTTTTTCGGTGAGGGATGGGCCCGCGGCCTATCAGCTTGTTGGTGAGGTAGTGGCTCACCAAGGCGACGACGGGTAGCCGGCCTGAGAGGGCGACCGGCCACACTGGGACTGAGACACGGCCCAGACT
>JBPCSL010000168.1:0-21083 GCA_051007175.1 Candidatus Nanopelagicales bacterium | reverse complement strand
CGGGCCCTCATGAACTTCCTCTCGCTGCGCACCAAGCACCCCGACAGCCATTTCCCGTCGTTCCCGCAGAGGGAGATCGAAATGGTCGCCGATCTCATGGAGGCCGAGTGGGCGGTCCTCATGCCCATCACACATGCGGCCTTCGCGGCCAATGGCCGCGTGACCCCGTGACACTCGTCGACCGATAGCCTGTTGCCATGCCCGCGCCGCCGGTCGGCCCCATCGGGGTCATGCTCACCGCGATGGTGACGCCCTTCTCCTCCGACGGTGCGCTCGACGTGCAGGGCGCGCAGCGACTTGCCGCGCATCTCGTAGACACGCTGGGCAACGACGGGCTGGTCGTCAACGGCACCACGGGAGAGGCCCCGACGACGACCGACGAGGAGAAGGCCAGGGTCGTCCGCGCCGTCAAGGAGGCCGTGGGGGATCGCGCGCGCGTCATCGCTGGCGTCGGCACCTACGACACGGCTCACTCGGTGCACCTGGCCAGGGAGGCGGCCGCGGCAGGAGCTGATGGCCTACTCGTCGTCTCGCCGTATTACAGCCGTCCTCCGCAGGAGGGCCTGCTCCACCACTTCCGCACCGTGGCGGACGCCACCGAGTTGCCGGTGGTCACCTACGACATCCCCAAGCGCACGGGGGTCGCCATCGAGGTCGAGACGCTGGTGCGCCTTTCCGAGCACCCGCGGATCGTCGCCAACAAGGACGCCAAGGGCGACCTGGATGCTGCCCAGTGGGCCATGGCCCGCTGTGACCTGGGGTGGTACTCCGGTGACGACATCCTCAACCTGCCGTTGCTGGCCGTGGGCGCCAACGGCTTCGTGTCCGTGGCCGGGCACCTCGTCGCCGATCGCATCCGTCGCATGGCCGAGGCATTCCACGGTGGCGACGTGTGCGAGGCCATCGGCATGAATCGCGCGTTGCTCCCGGTCTACTCGGGGATCTTCCGCACTCAGGGCGTCATCCTCACCAAGGCCGCCCTGGTCCTGCAGGGGCTGCCCGCGGGACCTGTGCGTTCGCCCCTGATCGATGCGACAGCTGCGCAGGTCGCGCAACTTCGGAGAGACCTTGAGGCCGGGGGAGTGCGCATCCCGTGAGCCACCCGCATCCCGAGCTGCCCACCCCGCCCCCGCTGCCCGAAGGCGCGCTGCGCGTCTATGCGCTCGGCGGCCTCGGCGAGATCGGCCGCAATATGACGGTCCTGGAGTTCGACGGGCGACTGCTCATCGTCGACTGCGGGGTGCTCTTCCCCGAGGAGTCCCAGCCCGGAGTCGACCTCATCCTCCCGGACTTCGGGCCGATCATGGACCGGCTGGGCGATATCGAGGCGATCGTGCTCACCCATGGGCACGAGGATCACATCGGCGCTCTTCCCTACCTTCTGCGCCAGCGCTCGGACATTCCGCTCATCGGCTCCCGACTCACCCTCGCCCTGGTCGAAGCCAAGCTCCGCGAGGCACGCATCACTCCCTACACGCTCGAGGTGCGCGAAGGGCAGCGCGAGCGCGTGGGGCCCTTCGACCTGGAGTTCCTGGCCGTCAACCACTCGATTCCCGATGCGCTGGCGGTCGCCATCCGCACCCCGGCGGGTCTTGTCCTGCACACCGGCGACTTCAAGGTGGACCAGTTGCCACTCGATGGCCGGATCACGGATCTCAATGGATTCGCGCGGCTCGGGGATGAGGGCGTGGACCTCTTCCTCGTCGACTCCACCAATGCGGAAGTCCCGGGCTTCATCCCGAGCGAGCGCGACATCCTCCCGGTCCTCGACTCGGTCTTCACGCGGGCCCGCGGGCGGATCATCGTCGCGTCCTTCGCCTCGCACATCCATCGCGTGCAGCAGGTCATCGATGCCGCAGCCGCACACGGGCGCAAGGTCGCCTTCGTCGGGCGGTCGATGGTGCGCAATATGGCGGTCGCACGGGACCTGGGATACCTCACCATCCCCGCGGGCATCCTGGTGTCGAGCGACGATCTCGCCGAGCTGCCCGACGACGAAGCGGTGCTCATCTGCACGGGCTCGCAGGGCGAGCCGATGGCGGTGCTGTCGCGCATCGCCAACAATGACCACGCGATCAAGATCGGCCCCGATGACACGGTCGTGCTGGCCTCGTCCCTGATCCCCGGCAATGAGAATGCCGTCAACCGCGTGATCAACGGGCTGACTCGATCCGGCGCGAGCGTCATCCACCGCGGCAACGCCCTCGTGCACGTGTCCGGCCACGCATCGGCGGGTGAGCTTCTCTACGTCTACAACATCGTCAAGCCCCGCAATGTGATGCCGGTCCATGGCGAATGGCGCCACCTCCGGGCGAACGCCGCCCTTGCCGAGCGCACCGGCGTGCCCGTTGAGCGGATCGTGCTCGCCGAGGATGGCGTCGTGGTCGACCTCATCGACGGCGTGGCGACGATCACCGGGGCCGTTCCCGTCGGCTACGTGTATGTCGACGGCGCCAGCGTCGGCGACATCAGCGAGGCCTCGCTCACCGACCGGAGGGTGCTCGGGGAGGAGGGGTTCATCTCCATCTTCGCCGCCGTCGACATCGTCGAGGGCACCGTCGTGGCCGGCCCCGAGATCGAGGCTCGTGGCTTCCACGAGGACCCCGAGGTGCTCAAGCCGGTCCTCGACGAGGTGCGCCGCGAGCTGGAGCAGGCCCTCGCGGGCGGAGTCGTGGACGCCCATCAGCTCCAGCAGCGGGTGCGCCGGGTCGTGGGTCGCTGGGTCTCCCAGACCCATCGACGCCGGCCCATGATCATCCCCGTCGTCGTCGAGGCCTGATTCGCGACACGCGTGCCGCGTGTGACCCCCGTGATTGGAGTGACTCGCGGGTACCCTCGGGTCATGGCAAGTCGCTCCAGCGCGCCCGCGCGCAGGTCCACCACCGGGTCCTCTCGGTCCGCCTCGTCGCGCCCGGCTGGCCGCACGGCCAAGCCCGCGGCCCGCACCTCCGCGAAGCCCCGGAAGTCGACCCCGCCGCGCCGTTCGGGACCGGGGCCACTTGCCCGCTTCGTCGCTGGCATCGGCCGCGCCCTGCGGACGGTCTGGCTCGGTCTGGCCTCGGCCCTCGGAGGTGCCGCCCGTCGACTTGGCACGGGCGCGCGTGACCTCGATGACGTGCACCGCCGGGACGGGCTGGGCCTGCTCTTCATCGCCCTCGCCGTCGTCGTCGCCGCCGCCGTGTGGTTCGGCGTCGACGGGTGGTTCACGGTCGGCCTCGGCACGGTGTCGGCGTTCCTCGTCGGTGCCTTCGACCTCATCGTCCCGGTGCTGCTTCTCGTGCTCGCCTGGCGCACCATGCGCAATCCCGAGGATCACGTCACGAATGGACGGCTGCTCGTCGGCGGGCTCGCGCTGCTCATCGCCGCTGCGGGCCTGTGGCACCTGGCCAAGGGATTGCCGACACCGAGCGATGGCCTGGACGGCCTGGCATCGGGCGCCGGCATCGTGGGGTGGGTCGCGACCGCGCCTATCGCAGCGGCCCTCGGCCCCGCGGTGACCGCCGTACTCCTCGGTCTGCTCGCGGTCTTCGGCCTCCTCGTCGTCACGGGAACGCCGCTCGCGGCAGTCCCGCGGGCTCTGAGGCGCGTCTTTGGCCACGCGATGCGCAGCGGTTCCGGCCGCCCGGAGGATCGCGAGCTCGACATCCTTGACGAGTACGAGGCGGACGTGCCGGATGGTTTCGTGGTGGACGCCGAAGCCGAGGAGGAGTTCCTCGTGTCCGCGGCCGAGCCGCTGGCCGTGGGCGCGGCTGCCCGCGAGATCCTGGAGGTGGCCCGTTTCGACGAGCCCGTCGCCGAGCAGACCGCCGAGATCCCGGTGGTCGTGGAGCCGCCGCCACCAACGCACGCTCCCGCGCCCGCCGGGCCGGTAGAGCAGTTGCCACTGGACTCCTCGGTCGTCTACGCGCTGCCGGCCAAGGACATGCTCAAGGCAGGTGCTGCCCCCCGCGCGCGCACCAAGGCCAATGACGCCGTGGTGGCATCCCTCACGGGGGTGCTCGAGCAGTTTGGGATCGACGCGCGCGTGACGGGCTTCACCCGCGGTCCCACGGTCACCCGCTACGAGATCGAGCTCGGTCCTAGCGTGAAGGTTGAGCGCGTCACTGCATTGAGCCGCAATATCGCGTACGCCGTAGCAAGCCCCGAGGTGCGCATCCTCAGCCCCATCCCGGGCAAGAGCGCGATCGGTATCGAGATCCCCAACACCGATCGGGAATTGGTGAGCCTCGGCGACGTCCTGCGCTCGGCGACAGCGGTCGACGAGCAGCACCCCATGGTCGTGGGCCTAGGCAAGGACGTCGAGGGCGGTTACGTCGTTGCGAACCTCGCGAAGATGCCGCACATTCTCGTGGCGGGTGCCACGGGTGCCGGCAAGTCCAGCTGCATCAACTCGATCATCTCGTCCATCCTCATGCGGGCGACCCCGGAGGACGTACGCCTGATCCTGGTCGACCCCAAGCGGGTCGAGCTCACCGCCTACGAGGGCATCCCGCACCTCATCACGCCGATCATCACCAACCCCAAGAAGGCGGCCGACGCCTTGCAGTGGGTGGTGAAGGAGATGGATACGAGGTACGACGACCTCGCGCACTTCGGCTTCCGCCACATCGACGACTTCAACAAAGCTGTCCGCACCGGGCGGCTGCAGCCTCCTCCGGGAAGCGAGCGAGTCCTGCGTCCGTATCCCTACCTGCTCGTGGTCGTCGACGAGCTTGCTGACCTCATGATGGTGGCGCCCCGCGACGTGGAGGACTCGATCGTCCGCATCACCCAGCTGGCACGGGCCGCCGGCATCCATCTCGTCCTCGCCACCCAGCGGCCGAGTGTGGACGTCGTCACCGGCCTCATCAAGGCGAATGTGCCAAGCCGGCTCGCCTTCGCCACGTCGTCCCTCGCCGATAGTCGCGTCATCCTCGACCAGCCGGGTGCCGAGAAGCTCGTCGGCCAGGGGGATGGGCTCTTCCTGCCCATGGGCGCGAGCAAGGCGCAGCGCATCCAGGGGGCCTTCGTCTCGGAGTCCGAGATCCGCTCCCTGGTGAAGTACTCCCGCGAGCAGATGGAGCCGCGCTACCGCGACGACGTGACGGCGCCGGCGAGCGCGTCGCGTCAGATCGACGAGGAGGTGGGCGACGACCTCGACCTCCTGTGCCAGGCGGCGGAGCTCGTCGTCACCACCCAGTTCGGGTCGACGTCGATGCTTCAGCGCAAACTGAGGGTGGGATTCGCGAAGGCGGGACGACTCATGGACCTGCTGGAGTCTCGCGGCGTGGTCGGCCCGAGCGAGGGATCCAAGGCGCGCGAGGTCCTGCTCAAGCCCGACGACCTCCCCGGATTCCTCCTCATCCTGCGCGGCGAATAGTCCCCTGATGTGGGGACCGGTCAGGCCGCGCGGAGTCCCTGCGGCCCTGGCGCCGGGACCATACGCTGACAAGCGTGGAACCAGGGGAAGCCGCCGGGCCCGGGGCGCTCATCGCGCAGACCCGCGCCGCGCGCGGACTCACCGTTGAGGACCTGTCCCGCGCCACGCGACTCAGGCCGGGCCTCCTGGAGCAGTTCGAGGACGACGACTTCACCGCGTCCGGGGGCGATGCCTATGCGCGGGGCCACCTCAGGGGAATCGCGGTGATTCTCGACCTCGACCCCGATACCCTGCTCGCGCTCTACGGCACGTCCACCACGGTGCGCCGACCGCCCGGTGCCTGATCACGGGACCTCTCTACCCTGAGGGGGTGTCCCCGCGCGTCTCCCTCGTCCGTCTCGGCTGCGCGCGCAACGACGTCGACTCCGACGAGATCGAGTCTCGGCTCGCGGGGGACGGCTTCGAACTGGTCGATGACCGCGCCGATGTCATCGTCGTGAACACCTGCGGCTTCATCGCGAGCGCGAAGAAGGACTCCATCGACGCGGTGCTGGCCGCCTCCGACACCGGGGCGCAGGTCGTCGTCGCCGGATGCCTCGCCGAGCGATACGGCCACGAACTCGCGGAGTCCCTCCCCGAGGCCGCTGCTGTCCTCAGCTTCGACGACTACGCGAGCATCGGCGACCGACTGCGCAGCGTGCTGGCGGGGGAGCCACTCGCTGCCCACGTGCCCCAGGACCGCCGGCTCCTGCTGCCCCTCTCGCCCGTCGAGCGAGTCGCGCCCGGGGCACCCGGCCACGCGGGGCTGTCCCGGGCCGTCCACGACGTGGTGGTGCCGGTGAAGCTGGCGTCAGGCTGCGATAGGCGCTGCTCCTTCTGCGCCATCCCGCGCTTCCGCGGCTCCTTCGTAAGCCGCCCGCCGGAGGACATCGTGGCCGAGGTGATCGATCTCGCCGGCCAGGGGGTGCGCGAGATCGTACTCGTGAGCGAGAACTCCACGTCGTACGGCAAGGACCTCGGGGACCTTCGGCTGCTCGAGCGACTCCTGCGCACGCTCGGCGAGATCCCCGGCATCGCGCGCGTGCGCGTCAACTACCTGCAGCCGGCCGAAATGCGCCCCAGTCTCGTCGAGGCCATCGGCTCATCGCCCGGCGTCGCGGCGTACTACGACCTGTCCTTCCAGCATGCGAGTGCGCGGGTCCTGCGGCGCATGCGCCGCTTCGGAGGGTCCGCGGATTTCCTCGGCCTCATCGACGCGATCCGCCGGGTGGACCCGCGGGCCGGGGTCCGCACCAATGTCATCGTCGGCTTCCCGGGGGAGTCCGAGGACGACCTGGATGAGCTCGCCGACTTCCTCGTGGCCGCGCGCCTGGACGCCGTCGGCGTCTTCCCCTACTCCGACGAAGACGACACCGAGGCCCTGGGCCTGGACGGTCATCTCGACGAGCAGGAGGTCCTCGACCGGGCGTCCCGCATCTCCTCCCTGGTCGACGACCTGGTCCTTGAGCGGGCCGAGAGTCGCGTGGGGGAGTCGGTGCAGGTCCTCGTCACGGGATTCGAGGACGGACGCACGGTCGGGCGGGCCGCCCACCAAGGGCCGGACGACGGCGCGACCTTCGTCGAGAGTGCCGCGGAGGCGGGGGAGATGCTGATGGCCACGGTCATGGCCGCGGACGGCGTCGACCTGGTCGCCCGATGAGCAGGCTCGGCGGCGCTCCGCCCGATCACGCGGGCGATCCCGTCGGCACCTCGTCATGGCGCACGCTCCCCAACCTGCTCACGCTCATCCGGCTGCTGCTGGTGCCGGTCCTCGCGGTGTTGCTTCTGGCCGAGGGCGGCGACCAGCCGGCGCTGCGGTGGTGGGCCACTGTCGTCTTCGTCGTCGCCGCGCTGACCGACCTGGTCGACGGGGAGCTGGCCCGGCGCAGCGGTACGGTCACCGCGCTCGGCAAGATCGCCGACCCCATCGCGGACAAGGCGATCACGGGGATCGCGCTCATCGGGCTGTCGTACCTCGGAGATCTCCCCTGGTGGGTGACGATCGTCATCCTGGCCCGGGAGATCGCTGTGACCCTGCTCCGCTTCTGGGTCATCCGCCACGGGGTGATTCCTGCGTCACGCGGTGGCAAGGCCAAGACGGTCGCGCAGATCATCGCCATCTCGCTCTACCTCGCGCCCTTGCCGGAGGCCTTCGACCCGATCCGCGTCATCGCCATGGGGATCGCGGTCATTCTCACGCTGGTGACCGGCGTCGACTACGCCGTGCGCGCGTGGCGCCTACGGCGTTCGGCGAGAATGGGCCCGTGACTACCGCCGAGGGCATCATCGGCCGGCTCAGCGCGCAGGGAGCGACCGTGGCCGTGGCGGAGAGCCTGACCGGGGGCCTGGTCTGCGGCGCGCTCACCGCCGTCCCGGGCGCCTCCGCCTGTGTCGCCGGGGGCGTGGTCGCGTACGCCGAGCGACTGAAGTCGCAGATGCTGGGCGTGGATGCCGACCTGGTGGAGCGGCACGGCGCCGTCGATCCCCAGGTGGCTGCGCAGATGGCAGAGGGCGTGCGCGCGGCGCTGGGATCGACGTACGGCGTGGCGACGACGGGCGCCGCAGGGCCCGATGCGGCCCCCGGCGGGACCCAGGCGGCTCCCGTGGCGCCCGGCACCGCCTACGTGGCCGTGGCCGGCCCGCGCGGGACGCAGGTGCGCAGGCTCGACCTCGCGGGATCGCGCGCCGAGATCCGCGACCGGGCAGTGGTCGAGGCCCTCGACTGCCTGTCCCTGGAGCTTGACCGGGCATGAGGGGGTGGCGCGACAGGCGAGCGTCGGTGCGGAGGGGTACCGTGGCGTCGTGATCCTCGTTCGCGAAGTCCTCGGAGCCGAGCTGCGCCGCCGCCGCCTGGCGCAGGGGCGCACCCTGCGTGACGTGTCGGCCGACGCCAAGGTGTCCCTGGGCTACCTCTCGGAGGTGGAGCGCGGCGAGAAGGAGGCGTCCTCCGAGTTGCTGTCGGCGATCTGCGAGGCCCTGGGGGTCCCGCTGTCGGAGCTGCTCATCTCGCTGGGCCAGGAGGTCGCCCTCCTCGAGCCCCGTGCCGTCCGCGCTGCGGCCTGATTCTCAGGCGCTGGCCTCGCGCATGAGCTCCGGCTCTGCGCCGACATCCGCCGCCTCGCGCTCCCGGCGCACGATGGCCACGACCCAGATCACCGACGCGACCCACACGGCCACGAGGGCGGCGTAGACGGCCCAGGTCACCCCACTGGAGGCTCCGGCGGCACCGAGCAGCAGGCGGGCATTGGTGAAGCAGATGAAGCCGCCGACGACCACCCCGAGGATGCGCGCATTGAGACGGCGCACGACCCACGCGGCGGCCGGGGCAGCGATCACTCCGCCCGCGAGCAGGGCGATGACGATCCCGAGATCGATCCCCGCGGTGCCGAGACCGATGAGGAAGCCGATGCTGGCAGCGAGGGCCACCATGAACTCGCTGGCATTCACGGTGCCGATGACGCGATTCGGGGCCAGGCGCCCGTCGGCGAGGAGTGTCGGAGTGGTGACCGGGCCCCAGCCCCCGCCCCCGGTCGCATCGACGAAACCGCCCACGATCCCGAGGGGCAGCAGGAGTCGCAGCCCGGGGGTGCCGGGCTTGCGGCGTGGTGCGCGCCCGAGGAGGAAGCGCAGGAGGACGTACACCCCCAGCACGAAGAGGATTCCGCCCGCCACCGGCTTGGCCATGGCCGTGGAGATCGAGGAGAGGAACGTCGCCCCCGCGAAGGCGCCGATCGCCCCGGGGATGGCGACCCGCTTGACCGTCGGCCAATCGACGTTACCGAAGCGGTGGTGGGCAATTCCCGAAACGGCCGTGGTCCCGATCTCGGCGAGGTGCACCGAGGCCGAGGCAAGGGCCGGCGACAGGCCGACCGCAATGAGGAGGGTCGAGGAGGTGAGGCCGTAGCCCATGCCCAGGGAGCCGTCCACGAACTGGGCGATGAGGCCCGCGAAGGCGATGAGGACGAGGCTCGGCACGGCGTCTCCCGGCAGGTATCGATTCGCATCTATGTCAGGTGGTTGAGATGACTATATCGCCGCAAGGCGTCGACCGCGGGGTGCGGGTGGCCTGTCGGCTAGTGCCAGGCGGCGGGATCGTCGGAGAGGCGGCGGACTCGCGCGGGCAGGTGGTCGGCCGTGACATCGGCCAGCGTCACCGCGTCGAGGATCTGCCGCTCCGCCGCCCGCAGGGCCACGAGCACGGCCTGTAGGCCCACGGCAGCGCCGGAGTAGTGCAGGTTCTCCGGCCTCGTGCCCGACACGTTGACGAGCGCGCCGTCGACGGCGCGGATCACGTCGGCAAGGCTGATGTCCGCCGCCGGACGCGCGAGTGCCCAGCCCCCCTCGGGTCCGCGCCGTGCCGTCACGATGTCGCCGCGCCGCAGCTCGGCGAGGATCGCACCGAGGTACGACGTGGGGATGCCCTGGCGCTGGCCGATCTCGTCGGTGGTGAGGGGCCCGTCGGACGCGGCGGCCAGCTCGAGCGCCGCGCGCAGCGCATAGTCGGTCCGGCCGGTGAGGTGCACGCCCCCGAGGATACGGTTCGGCCCTTCGCGCGTGGCTGAGGCCGGGCCGTGGAGAGGTCCGCGGGCATCACCGGGCGCAAGGTGTCGTGTGCACTGCCTCCGAAGGCGGGAAATGTCCGCGGGCGCCATACTGCCGAGACTCCGGGGCCTCCCGGCCGGAGGACCGGTTGGGGAAGGGGGTCCACGCATGACGTCCCCGCATGTTCTCGTCGTGGGCTTCGACGAGGTCGGACGCAGGACTGCCGCGCTCCTCGAGCAGCGCCAGGTCCGCGTGACACACCTGGACGAGCCCACGGACGCCCAACTGCATGAGGTCCTCGACGAGGGCGTCGACGGAATCGCCGTCATGCTCCACGACGACATCAAGGCTCTCCGATACTGCCTCGCCGTGCATCGCATTGCCCCGCGGGCGCCCCTCTACGTCGCCATGTTCGACCAGACGGCCCGCCTACAGCTGGAGCGGGTCGTTCCCGACTGCGTCGTCATGTCTCCCGCGATGATCTCCCTGCCGTCCTTCCTTGACGCAATTCTCGGGGACCGCGCTGGCGGGGTCGCTTGGTCGCTGCCGCCTGGATGGCGGCGGCGGGGTGTGCTAGGTCGCCTGGCCGGGCAGCTGCGGCCGTACGACCCGGGTAGCGCGGTTCTCCTCGCAGGGGCCCTGGGGATCCTCCTCGTCATCGCGATCGACACCGTCGTGGGGATGTCGCACGGAAGCCTGCTGCGCGCGTTGTACGACGCCACGCGCACGACGGCGACCATTTCCTCGCCGTCCCTGCCGGACACCCCCTTCGTCCTTGCGTGGGCAACCATCGCCGCCCTTCTCGTGATGGTGTTTACCGCGATGTTCGGTGCGGGACTCGTGAACTACCTCCTCTCGGGGCGCTACGTCGGCCTCGTGGGCCGTCGCGTGGCGCCTCGGCGAGGGCACGTCATTGTCGTCGGTATGGGTCAGGTAGGCCTTCGTCTTGCCCAGGAACTGCGCCACCTGGGCATCGCCGTGATCGGCATCGAGGGGGTTCCCTCCGCACGGCTGCTGCCCATCGCCCGCAGCTCGGGCATCCCGGTACTCATGGGCGACGGTGCCTCGCGGGCCGTGCTCACCAGGGCCAGGGTCGGCCACTGCGTGGCGCTCGTGGCGGCCGGGTCGCTGACCCGCGACAACATTGCCATCGCGGTGTCGGCGCTCGCAGTGAACCCTGGCTCCAAGATCATTCTTCGCGCTGGCGTGGATGACGCGATCGAGGAGACGAGATCCCTGTTCCACATCGGATCCATCGTGGACGTCAATGGATTGACGGCCCGATTCGTGACGGACGCCCTTCACCATCGTGCCCCTCGGTGAGGAGCGGCTGCGCTGAGGCACACTGGCGGGGTGCGATTGACGGATTTCTGGGAGCGCATGGACGCGGTCTTCGGGCCCGAGTACGCCCGGTCCTGGGCGGGTGACTTCGTCATCGCGACGCTCGGCGACCGTACCGTCCTCCAGGCGATCGACGCCGGTGTCGACACCCGGGAGATCTGGGACGGCGTGTGCGGCGTCGTCGAGGTGCCGGCACTGCTGCGCTAGCGTGCCCGCATCATGACGGCCACAGTCGACCTGGACATCCCGCGCATACAGCGCCGCACGGTCGGCACGCTCGCGGGCAGTCAGGTCCTGTCGGGGATCGCCGTGGCCGGCTCGGTTGCGGCAGGCTCGCTCATCGCGGTCTCGGTGTCCGGGTCGGAGGCCGTCGCCGGCCTCGCGCAGACCTTCGGCGTGCTGGGCGCGGCGCTCTTCGCGCTGCCGCTCGCGCGCATCGCGCTCTCACGGGGTCGGCGTTCCTCCCTCGCGACGGGCTATTCCATCGGCGGACTCGGCGCCGTCGTGGTCATCGTCGGCGCGGTCGCGAGCATGCTGCCACTCATCCTGGTGGGCTGCCTGCTCGTCGGCGTCGCATCGGCGTCCGGCTACCAGGCCCGCTATGCCGCCGTCGACCTCGCGGAGGACGACAAGCGCGGCCGGCAGCTGTCGTATGTCGTGTGGGCGGCCACGATCGGGGCGGTTCTCGGCCCCAACCTGCTGCAGCCCTCGGGGGCCCTCGGCGTGGCGCTCGGCCTGCCCCGCCTGGCCGGGCCCTATGTCGTCACCGCGGTGACGCTCATCGCGGCAGCCACCGTGCTGGTGCTCTTCCTCCGCCCGGATCCCTACCTGCTCGCAGCCCGACTGCGGGCGGAGAAGGATGCGGCAGCGGCCCGGGAGGTCGCCAAGCCGCGGCTGCGCGATGGGATCGCGCACCTGCGCGGCAATCGCGGCGCGCTGCTCGGCATGTGCGCGATCGCCCTGGGGCACGTCGTCATGGTGATGGTGATGGTGATGACGCCTGTGCACATGGCGCACGTCGATGTGACCCTCACGCTCATTGGCCTGGTCATCAGCGTGCACGTCGCGGGCATGTATGCCTTCTCCCCGGTGGTGGGCTGGTCGGTCGACCGATACGGGCGCGTGAGCGTCATCGTCACCGGAGTCGTGATCCTGCTCGTTGCATGCCTCATCGCCGGGGTTGCCCCGGGTGACAACGTGCTCATGCTCGGCATCGGTCTCTTCCTGCTCGGTCTCGGCTGGTCCTGCACCCTCATCGCCGGATCGACCCTGCTCGTCGACGACGTGGGGGCCGTGGAGCGGCCGTCGGTCCAGGGGCTGTCCGATCTCGTGATGAACGGCGCCGGCGCCGTCGGGGGAGCCGTCGCCGGGGTCGTCGTGGCCGTGAGCTCCTACGGGGTGCTGTGTGCCGTGGCGGCGGTGCCGGTGCTGGGGCTGGGGCTTCTCGTCGCCGGATGGGGCCGCTCGGTCAGGGGCTAGGGCCCCGCTGGACGCCTCCGGCGTGTCGCCCAGGTTCGAACACCTGTTCGTCCTACTGTGGGCCGTGGCGCCGCTCTCCACAGCCCCCACGGCGCCCGGAGCGAATGTCGGACCCCGGTCCTACGGTCGCCCCGACCACAGATCAGAGCCGGGCCCCCCGGCCGACAGCAAGGAGAGGCCATGGCCGCCAAGGAGAGCAGCACCCCCGACCGCGAGAAGGCGCTGGATGCCGCCCTCGCCCAGATCGAGCGCCAGTTCGGCAAGGGCTCGGTCATGCGCCTCGGAGAAGAGGGGCGCGCCCCCGTCGAGGTGATCCCCACGGGCTCGATCGCCCTAGACGTCGCCCTCGGCATTGGCGGGCTCCCGCGCGGCCGCATCGTGGAGATTTACGGCCCGGAGTCCAGCGGCAAGACGACGGTGGCCCTCCACGCGATCGCCAACGTGCAGAAGGCCGGCGGCATCGCGGCCATCATCGATGCGGAGCATGCGCTCGACCCGACCTACGCCGCAGGCCTCGGCGTCGACCTCGACAGCCTCTACGTCTCGCAACCTGACACAGGCGAGCAGGCGCTGGAGATCGCCGACACGCTCGTGCGGTCCGGCGCCATCGACCTCATCGTCATCGACTCCGTGGCCGCACTCGTGCCGCGTGCCGAGATCGAGGGCGAGATGGGCGACAGCCATGTGGGCCTGCAGGCCCGCCTCATGAGCCAGGCCCTGCGCAAGATGGCCGGTGCGCTGAGCCAGACCGGCACGACTGCCATCTTCATCAACCAGCTCCGCGAAAAGATCGGCGTGATGTTCGGCTCGCCCGAGACCACCACCGGTGGCAAGGCGCTGAAGTTCTACGCCTCGGTGCGCCTGGACATCCGCCGCATCGAGACGCTCAAGGGCGGCACCGAGGCGGTGGGCAATCGCACCCGGGTCAAGGTCGTCAAGAACAAGATGGCGCCGCCCTTCAAGCAGGCGGAGTTCGACATCCTCTACGGCGAGGGCATCTCCCGCGAAGGAAGCCTCATCGACCTTGGTGTCGACGCGGGCATCGTGCGCAAGTCGGGTGCCTGGTACACCTACGAGGGCGATCAGCTCGGCCAGGGCAAGGAGAATTCCCGCGCCTTCCTGCGCGACAACCCCGACCTCGCCAACGAAATCGAGAAGCGCATTAAGGAGACGATGGGTATCGGTGCGCGCATCGACGAGCCTGCCGCTGCTGCCGCCGGCGCAGATGCCCCCATCGACGTGGATGCCCCCATCGACGTCGTGCCCATCGACTAGCGGTGTCGCAATCGTCGCTGAGATGGTCGGCCCCCGGCGCCCCTGAGCCGGGGAGGCCCGGCGGGGCGGCGCAGCCGCCCTTGTCGGGCAGTTCCGATCCCGCCACCGTGGCACGCATCCTCGTGCTGCGTCGGCTGGATGCAGCCCCGCGCACCCGCGTCGAGCTGGAGACCTTTCTCCGCTCGCGCGGGGTGCCGGAGGAGTCGGCGACCGAGGTCCTCGACCGATTCGAAGAGGTCGGCCTCATCGACGACGCCGCCTATGCGCTGGGATGGGTGCGCAGCCGCCACGGCACCAAGGGTCTCGGGCGCCGAGCGGTCGCCGCGGAGCTGCGACGCAAGGGCGTGGCCGACCACATCATCGCGGCGGCCCTCGATCCCATCGACGAGGAGCAGGAGCGCGAGCGGGCGCAAGCCCTGGCGAGGGCACGATTCCCCCAAGTCGTGGGCCTGCCGTATGCCACGCAGGTGCGTCGGCTCATGGGCGCCCTGACCCGGCGCGGCTACGACGTCTCGCTCGCCTCTCAGGTGGTGCGCGAGGTCGTCGCCGAGGAGTCGACCGAGCCGGCTTCCTGAGGCGACGACGCCGATCGACTGCGCGGGCTCGACGAGTGGCGCACGGCGTCCTCGAGCCACGGCGCAAGCGAGTCGGTCATCGAGTCGGCGAGACGCGTGAGCAGCTCGCCGAGGGTGGCGAGCTCCTCGTCGTCGAAGACTGTGCACGCATGGTCGAGATACGCGATGCGCAGGCCGTGCACGAAGTTCACCACCTCAGCGCCAAGCGGTGTCAACGCGACGCTGACCCGGCGTCCATCCTCCGGGAGCGACCCCCGCGTCACGAGCCCCTCATCCTCGGCCTCGGCGATGAGCCGGCTAGTCGTCGAGCGCTCTAGATGCAGGGCACCGGCAATGTCGGAGATAGTGACCGGTCCGGGACGCCTGCTGAGCTCGCCGACGGCCTCGCAGGCCAATACCTTGGAGAGGTCGACCGGGCGCCCGAGCCGTGGCATGGGCACCGCCATCACCGGGGGACGCATGACGACCCGTCGCATCCCCTGCATCGCCTGGTCCATGCGGGCGACGTGAGGGGCGCGAGCGGCGGACCCTCCATTTGCGTGTGCCACACACCTAACGTAGCGTGAGTCCACCGTCGTCGCCAGAGGAGAGATTGTCATGGGGTCCCTGTCCCGCTGGGCCGTCCGCAAGCCCGTGTGGGCGATCGTCGCGTGGTTCCTTGCGATGGGCCTCGTCGTCCTCCTGGGCACCCGGTTCGGGGGAGAACTCAATGATTCGTTCGCCCTGCCCGACACCGAGTCGACGATGGCGACCGAGATGCTGTCGACGATCCCTCCCAGCGCCAACGGCGAGACGGCCGTGCGCATCGTGTGGTCCGACGGCGGCCCCGTGGACACTCCTGCAGTTCAGCAGCAGATCACTCCGGTGCTGGAGTCCATCGCGGCGCTGCCCTCCGTGGCCTGCGTGACCAATCCCTACGGCGACCCACTGGGCAGCGACTGCCCCACGCCCGGTGGCAAGCCCACCGACCAGATGCCGCCCGAGATGGCGGCCACATTCGCCCCCGCTTTCGAGGCGCTCGCGAAGGCGGCCTCGCCTATCAGCGCCGATGGCACCGTGGCCTTCTCGCGGGTCTCCCTGCAGGGCAATGGCATCGACATGTCGCAGGCCGATGCCAAGGCGATCCTCGACTCGGTCAAGGCGGCCAATGCGAATGGCCTTCAGGTCGGCGCCGCTGGGCAGGTGCTGGACTTCGCCGGCACCGAGCCGCCGTCGAGCGAAGGCATCGGCATTCTCGTGGCCATCGTGATCCTGCTCATCGCCTTCGGGTCGCTCGTGGCCGCGGGCATCCCGATCATCGTGGCGATCCTCGGCCTCGCGGTGGGGCAGATGCTCGTCCTCGTCGTCGCCCGGTTCCTCGATGTGGCGACCTTCGCGCCCACCCTGGCGGCGATGATCGGTCTGGGCGTGGGCATCGACTACGCGCTATTCGTGATGAACCGCTATCGCCAGGCCCTGCTCGCCGGGCACGACAAGAAGGCGGCGGCCTACGAGGCGGTCGCGACGGCCGGACGAGCGGTCCTCTTCGCGGGTGCCACCGTGATCATCGCCCTGCTCGGACTCTTCGTGCTCGGCATCAGCTTCTTCAATGGGCTCGCGGTGGCCGCAGCCGTCACCGTGCTCTCCGTGATGCTGTCGGCCCTGGTCCTGCTGCCGGCCCTCCTCTCGCTGCTGGGCACCAAGGCCCTGGCCATCCGCATGCCGTGGGCCCGCAAGTCCAAGGTCGATGGCACCACGCACCCCGAGGGCCGACGCTTCCTGGCGTATGCGCGCTTCCTGCAGCGCAAGCCCGTGATCCCCACGGTCCTCGCGCTTGCCGTGGTCCTCGTCCTGGCCATCCCCACCCTCTCGCTGCGCCTGGGCTTCGCCGACGACAGCGGCAAGCCCGCGGGCAGCCCGTCGCGGATCGCCTACGACCTCATGTCCGAGGGCTTCGGCCCGGGCGTCAACGGCCCGTTCTTCGCCGCGGTGACCCTGCCGCAGCCGCGCGACACCGAGGCGCTGGGGCAGGCCATCGAGCTCATCCAGGAGACCCCCGGGGTCGCGTCCACGCTGCCCAACGAGGCGATGCTGCCGATCTACCAGATCAGCCCCACGGCGTTCAGTGATAACGGGATCGTCACCTCGATCCTCATCACGCCGACGACCTCGCCACAGGATCCGGCTACGTCGGAGCTGCTCGATCGCCTGCGCACCCAGACCGCGCCCCTCATCGAGCAGCAGACCGGCGCGGCCATGTACGTCGGCGGTGCCCAGGCGGTGACGCAGGACTTCACGCAGGTGCTCATCGACGTGCTGCCGCTCTTCCTCGGCATCGTCGTACTCCTCGGATTCCTCGCACTCATGATGCTCTTCCGGTCGCTGCTGGTGCCGCTCACCGCCGCGGTCACGAGCCTGCTGAGCTTTGCCGCAGCCATGGGCATCACGGTGGCGGTCTTCCAGTGGGGCTGGCTCGCCGGGCCGCTGGGAGTGACCAGCACCGGGCCGATCTTCCCGTTCCTGCCGGTGATGGTGTTCGCCATCCTCTTCGGCCTGTCGATGGACTATCAGGTGTTCCTCGTCTCGCGCATGCAGGAGGAGTGGGAGCGCACCCATGACAACTCCTCCGCCGTGCGGCGCGGGCTCGCCGGATCCGGCAAGGTGGTCGTCATCGCGGCGGCGATCATGACCAGCGTCTTCCTCGCCTTCGTGCCCTCCACCAACGGCACGATCAAGCTCTTCGGCCTGGCGCTCGCCTCGGCCGTCGTCATCGATGCCTTCATCGTGCGGCTGGTGCTGGTGCCCTCGCTCATGACCATGCTCGGCCGGGCCAACTGGTGGCTCCCCGCGTGGCTCACCCGGATCCTGCCGAAGATCCAGGTGGAGGCGGGCGAGGACGAGATCGTCGAGGACGCCCCGGAAGCACCCGAGCCCCAACCGGCAGGGGTCTGAGCCCGTCTCAGGGGCCTCCTCGATCGGCTCGCCCTACCCTGGGGGCGTGTCCCGCACGTATGAGGTGCGCACCTACGGGTGCCAGATGAACGCTCATGATTCCGAGCGCATCTCCGGCGTGCTCGAGTCCGCGGGATACGTCGCCGCCACCGAGGGCGCCCAGGCCGACGTCGTGGTCTTCAACACCTGCGCCGTGAGGGAGAACGCCGACAACCGGCTCTACGGCAACCTGGGCCATCTGGCTCCCGTGAAGGCGGCGCACCCCGGCATGCAGATTGCCGTCGGCGGCTGCCTTGCGCAGAAGGATCGCGGCACCGTGGCCGAGCGGGCGCCGTGGGTCGACGTCGTCTTCGGCACGCACAACCTCGGCTCCCTGCCCGCGCTGCTGGAGCGTGCCCGGGTGCAGGAGGAGGCGCAGGTGGAGATCCTCGAGAGCCTCGAGATCTTCCCGTCGACGCTGCCCACTCGCCGCGAGTCCGCCTATGCCGCCTGGGTGTCCATCAGCGTCGGGTGCAACAACACGTGCACCTTCTGCATCGTGCCCGCGCTCCGCGGGAAGGAGAAGGACCGCCGTCCGGGCGACATCCTCGCCGAGATCGAGGCTCTGGTCGCGGAGGGCGTCCTCGAGGTCACCCTTCTGGGCCAAAACGTCAACGCCTACGGCGTGGAGTTCGGTGATCGTGGGGCGTTCGCGTCCCTGCTGCGAGCGTGCGGTGGCCTGGCAGGCCTGGAGCGCGTGCGCTTCACCAGCCCGCATCCACGCGACTTCACCGACGATGTCATCGCCGCGATGGCCGAGACCCCAAACGTCATGCCGCAACTGCACATGCCCCTGCAAAGCGGCTCGGATCGCGTCCTCCAGGCCATGCGGCGGTCCTATCGCGCTGATCGCTACCTGGGCATCATCGACCGGGTGCGCGCGGTGATGCCCGAGGCGGCCATCACCACCGACATCATCGTGGGCTTCCCCGGGGAGACCGAGGAGGACTTCGCGGCGACCCTCGAGGTGGTGCGCGCGGCGCGGTTCGCCAGCGCCTTCACGTTCCAGTACTCCCCGAGGCCGGGCACACCGGCGGCGACGATGCCGGACCAGGTGCCGAAGGCTGTCGTCCAGGACCGCTACGACCGGCTCCTCGCGGCCGTGGAGGAGATCGCCTGGGCCGAGAACCGTCGCCAGGTGGGGCGGACGGTCGAGGTGCTGGTGGCCGAGGGCGAGGGTCGCAAGGACGCGGCCACGGCTCGGATCTCCGGTCGCGCGGGCGACAACCGGCTCGTTCACGTGGCTCCCGCCGAAGGCCTCCCGGTCCCGCGGCCCGGCGACGTGGTGCGCGCCGAGGTGACGTACGCCGCTCCGCACCACCTGGTGGCCGACCGCATGATCGACGTACGCGCCACGAGGGCCGGGGATGCCTGGGAGGCACGCCACGGGGTCGCGGAGGAGCCGACCGGCGTGCTGCTGCCCATGCCCTCCATGCCCACATGAACGTCATCGCGATCGTCGGCCCGACGGCCATCGGGAAGTCAGCCCTCGCGGTGGAGCTCGCCCTCGCACTTGATGCGGAGGTGGTGAGCGCGGACTCCATGCAGGTCTACATCGGGATGGACGTCGGCACCGCGAAGCCCACTCTGGCGGAACGGCGCGGTATCGCGCACCACATGATCGACGTGTGGCAGCCGTCCGATGAGGTGAGCGTCGTGACCTTCCGCGACAGGGCCCGCGCGAGCCTGCTCGACATCCTCGAGCGGGGGAAGCCGGCCGTCGTGGTGGGCGGATCCTGGCTCTACGTGCAGGCGATCCTCGACGACCTGGAGTTCCCGGGGACCGATCCCGAGGTGCGGGCGCGGCTCGAGGAAGAACTCGTGGCGCTGGGCCCCGCGGTCCTCCACGAGCGACTCGCCGAGCGCGATCCGGCCGCCGCCGCCGCGATCCTGCCCACGAACGGCCGGCGCATCGTGCGGGCCCTGGAGGTGATCGAGATCTCCGGGTCGTTCACCGCGCGGCTGCCCGAGCCTCGCCCGTGGGTGCAGGCAGCATGGATCGGGCTCGCACTCGACCGGGTCGCCCTCGACGCGCGCATCACCGAGCGCGTGGAGGCGATGTGGGCGGCCGGTCTCGTGGAGGAAGTGCGCCGGGTGAGCGCGGCGGGCATGGGTCGCACGGCTCGCGAAGCGCTCGGCTACCGGCAGGTGCTCGAGGCGCTGGAGTCGGGTGCCGATCCGAAGGGAGCCGTGCGGGAGACCATTGACGGGACCCGTCGATTCGCACGCCGTCAGGAGCGACGCTTCCGCCAGGATTCCCGCACCGCCTGGGTGCCGGCAGGTCCGCGCGCACTCGACGACGCCCTGGCACTGCTCGGTCGTTGAGGGGCGGGTTATGCCAGGGACACGCCGTGTCCCCGTGGCATAACCCGCCCCTCAACGGAGAGTGGTCGGCACGCTGACGTAGTACTCGGTGCCGAGTAGCAGGGAAAAGGCAGGCCGCGGAAGGCGCGTGAGCACCGCGAGAGTGCGAAGGGACTCGTCGGCGGCCGCCTGGCTGGCATGCGCGGCCATGCTCGCGCGCTTCGCGCCGAGGAATCGGCGTACGTCGACCCGATGGGTGATCTGGTCGCGTGGCGTGTAGGCCAACGCGAACTCCGCGGGATCGAATTCGGAGGGCGTGAGCCGAGTGGCGGCCGCCAGGCGCACGGCAGTGGCGATCGGCTCGCGCGGCAGGGTCGCCTCGAAGAGTCGCACTCCGGGCATGGACTCTGCAGCGGCGCGGACGGCCCGGTGCACCCGCACGTGGTCGGGGTGTCCGTAGCCGCCGGACGGGTCGTACCCCACGACCACATCGGCGCGCTCCTCGGCGAGCACGTCGGCGATGCGCGGGGCTACCTCGTCCACGGGCACGGAGGCGAAGCCCGGCATCGAGCCGGAGAGCCCCGAGTCGGCGTATCCCAGGTGCACCACCCGGGCCGTGCCGAGCATGCGCGCGGACTCCTCGACCTCCGAGAGTCGGGTCTGCGCCAAGTCGGATTGGTACGCCGACGACGTGAGGCCTGCGGCACCATCTGTCGCGACGACGAGCACCACCCGGTGACCCTCGGCCGCCGCACGCGCCATGGTCCCCGCGGTGAGGAGTGACTCATCGTCGGGGTGGGCATGCACGAAGACCAGCGTGGCCACGGGTCACATCCTCGCCGACCGCCTCGAGGGCGTAGCGTCGGGGCGTGCGCATCGCCCACGTCTCCGATTGCTACGCGCCGCGGACCGGGGGCATCGAGACGCAGGTGCGCTCCCTGGCGCTGGCGCAGCACGCGCGTGGCGATGACGTGCGCATCATCACGGCATCGCCCGGTCACGAGGGCGTGCGCGCGGGAGCAGACGTGGTGGACGGCCTGCCGGTCGAGCGCATCGCGCTGTCCCTGCCGGGGGAGATCCCCGTGCATCCGCGCACCCGGGCACGCGTCCTGGCGTCACTGCGCGCAGCGCCGGTGGACGTCGTGCACGTGCATGCCGGGGTGATCTCGCCCTTCGCCTGGGGGGCGGTGCGCGCGGCC
>JBPCSL010000167.1:0-10054 GCA_051007175.1 Candidatus Nanopelagicales bacterium | reverse complement strand
CCTACGACCTCGATGACATCACGGGCGCCATCGTCGCCGCGGCGACCGTCGGCCCGGACGAGGGACGGCGGCGCATGGCGGCGCTGCGCGACGGTGTCATGGTCCATGACGCCGCGGCCTGGGCCGAGGGATTCCTCGCGCGGATGGCCTAGGACGTCGTCACGCCGCGGCGCACGACCCCGGCAAGCGAGACAACGACGCTGATCGTGTCGGTGGTGTCCTGCCCGTTGCTCCGGCTGCGCGTGGTCGCCTGGAATGCGCGCGCCGTGCCGGTCGGGATGGTGAGGCCCAGCACGGCGGATCCCTTGCCCTGCAGGACCGTGGTGAGCGTGCCGCCGCCCGCGCAGGTGCCGAGCGCGACGAAAGCTCCGCCGGCGGTGCCGCCCGCGCAGTAGGCGAGGTCCACCCGGTTGGCGCCATTGCCGTACGGGCCCGTGTGGCTCAGGGTCAGCGTCACGACGTCGAGGTCGCCGATGTTCTGCAGATAGAAGGGCTGTCCCCACTGATTCGTCGCATTGAGGGTGATGATCAGCGGCCCGGTCGTGTTGGTGGCCACCTGCGAAGGGAGGACCGCGGACACGCGGTACGTCGCGGTGAGGATCGACAACTGGAGGAAGTTCGAGGATGCGGCGCGGCTGGCCCCCAGGGCGCTGCCGACGGGGGTGGCGACGGCGGTCACCGCCACCACCCCCGCGGCGAGGACGCGCAGGGAGCCGAGGGCACGCGATCTCATGGCGACAGGACTCCTATGAGGTCGTCGTGGCCGTGTTGCGCATCGCCTCCGTCAGCGTCCAAGTGAGCGCGGCCGTCTTGCCCTGCACCGTGTTGGCCGGCGGTACGCCGTTCACCGTCGTCTCGTTGGTGTCCGGCAGCGTGATGGCGAAGCGCAGATTGATCTCCTGCCCGGCGAGGATGTTGGCCCCGGCCGGTGTCGTCGGCACCACCGCCAGCGACAGCGGGGTCGTCTTCAGGGCGACCGCGGTGGAGGTGCCGAGGCTGGTCGACGTACCCCCGCAGGCGCCGCTCGCCGGCGTCCACGCGACGCTGCACTGGGTGACCGTCACGCTGAGGCCGCGGGTTGCGTCCGTCGTGAGGACGCTGTTGACCGAGTCGGCAAGCGACAGCTTGAGGTCCTGCGCGTCGAGATTGCCGTTGTTGGTGTACTTCACGTAGCGATAGACCGTGTCTCCCGGTGCCATCTTGTCGATGGGCGTCGTGAAGCCGTTGCCGTTGTCGGCCTGGATGAGGCTAAGGGTGCCAGCCGACGTGGACGTCGGCGTGGCGTTGTAGGCCTGCGCGGAGAGCGTCGCGTAGACGGTGGTGACGATGAGGGCCAGTCCGCCGATGCCGGCGGCCAGCAGGAGGGCAGCACGTCCTAGGTTCGTGGCGCGGGGGGAAGCTGTCATGGCCATGTGTTTCTCCTAAGCGTCAACAGGGATGTCGGATCGTGCGTCATGGATGCCGTCGGACCTCCCCTCGTCCTCGCCGGTGAGGTCCTCGGGACGTCGTACCGAAGACCGGCCCAGGGCAAACAGGGCGAGGGCGATGAGGTTGGCGCCGAGCAGGAGGGTGACCGCGAGGCGCTGTGCATCGGGGGAGGCGAGATAGGCGAGCGGAGTGCCGACACTGGGCACGCGCCCGATGACGCGCGGCACCTCCTGCTGGGCTGACGCCATCACGGGGTCGGTGTCGATGAGGGCGTTCGCGTCACCCTTCGTCGTGAGGCGGTAGACACCGCTCAGCGGCCGAGTCTCCACGACGCGGTGCGCGATGGGGACGCCGTCACTGTTGGCCACGACGACGTCGCCGGCGGCGATGGTCGAGGCCTGGGAGAGCCGCGTGACGACGAGGTCGCCAGGGGCGATCGCCGGTCGCATGCTCCCGGTGAGCACCGTGGTGATCCCGATGCCCATGGCGGTGCGCGCGATCGTGGGCAGTGCAAGGAGGGCGACCACGGCGACCGCCATGAGGATCAGCGGCATGCGCCGCCGTGCGGCGTTCGACGTGCGCTCCATCCGGCGAGGCTAGGAAGCCTTAAGGGACCGGGTGTCATCTCGAACGGTCAGCGGAAGGGCTTTGATCAATTCAGGTCAGCGGTCATCGGTCATCAGGCAGAGCCTGCGGCGTCCGCCGCGCCTCGGAAGTGGAGTGCCCGGCGATTTCCTGGGTGCCGGGGAGGGGTCAGCCGTAGTACCAGGAGGCGACGAGCTGGTTCCACTCGAAGGAAGCCTCCTGCGGCGGAGTGAGCCAGATGTCGAGCCACGACTCTCCGCCGTTGCCATCCCCGTTGATGTTGGGGAAGAGGGTGGTGGCGACCCCGTCGTAGTAGGCGATGTTGTCACAGGTATTCGACGGAATCTGCTTGGTGAAGGCGGATGTGTCGGTGGTGCTGGCCGTCATCGACTTGCTCCAGCACGTGTTGTCATTCGTCTCGTTGTAGATGCGGCCCGTCGCCTTGCTGCTCGGATCGTCCACGTCCACCGAGTACCACAGATCAGCGGAGAGATTCATCGGCGGGTAATCCGTGCGTACTGACTTCGCTGCACGGCGAATATTGAGTGAGGCATCCTTGAGTTGCCGGGGGATGGCCTGTCCGCTGATGGCCTTGAAGCGGATGGAGACTCCGTTGCTCACGATCTTCGGCTGGTCCATCCTGATGAGCACCCCCGAGGTCGACTGCGTGGAGGAATTCCACGTGAGCGTCGCCAGGGTGCCGGAGCTGGTGTAGCGGAATCGGCTCCACCGCTTGCTCAGCTTCTCTGCCGTCACGTCGCCCACGCGCACGGTCGTCTTGCCACTCGCGCTCGTGCGCTCCCCGAGCCACTGGCCGGATGCGCCCTGCGGGAGGACGAGTCGGTAGCTACCGTCGGATCTCTTCACCACGGTCGCCGCGGGCGAATCGATACGAATGATGGCCCTGCCGGCTCCGACACCCATGGCCTGCGCTGAAGCCGCAGCCACCACGAGGCCGGTCGTGGCGATGGACATGGATACCGCTGCCGCCACGATCCGCGTGCGAACTGGGCTCAGAGACGCTCTCACGGTCATATCCGGATGCTAGGGGCGATACCGGAGTGAACCAACTCACGGGTCTGAAGGACCGTGCTACCACGGTCGGCCGGTCAGGTGGCCCCTCGCACATCTCACCGTCGCTGGCTTCACTCGGCGATCTGCGGTGCCGCACTCGCCTCTTATCGAAGGGAGATGGCGAGGTCAACGGCGCCGTCCCCGCTGCGGACGTGTCAGCGGGCCGCGATGGCGACCGTATTGGATTGCGTGCCCTCGTGGCGGAAATAGACGTAGATCTTCCTGCCTGTCGTGCGTTGCCACGAGAAGGTGCCGTCGGCGGCCACGGTCTGTACACCGCTACCGGCCGTGAAGTAAGCCTGCCCGGGAAATCGGACCCATGGTGTGACGCGTGTGCCCACCAGATCGGTGGTGCGGCCGGTGACCCTCGCGGCGCGTGGATTCACTGCGTCCCGGGAGCCGACGATCATGATGGTCGGCCTGGCTGCCGGGGATGGCGTCACCGGGTTGGACGGCAGCGACGGAGCACCCCAGCCTGCTCCATTGAGGGCGCGGACGACGAAGTCGTAGCTGCGTCCGTTGACGAGGCCCGGGACAGTGCAACTGAGTGCGGGGGCATGGCTCAGGCACCTCCCTCCCGCAGGGGACGATTGCACCTCGTAGTCGGTGACGGGAAACGAGCCCGTGTCGGCCGGTGCATTCCAGGAGACGGTGGCGCTGGTGTCTCCGGCAACTGCCCTCACGTCAGTGGGGGCACCCGGCGGGTAAGTGGGCGGCGGAGGAGGGGGTCCTACGCGGATGACCGTCACCGTGGACCACCACGAGACATAGACCCGGTCGCCGGCAGGGCTGACGGCTACGCCGAAGGGGTTCTGGGGAAAGGGGATGTTCTCGATCAGCGTGTTAGTCCCGGCATCGATCACTGACAGCGAGGGATCAGTGAGGTTGGTCACGTACAGCAGATTGTTCACCGGGTCGTAGGCAGGGGTGAAGGAAAATGAATTTTGCGTGCTGATGACGTCGGTCAACCCTGTCGCGATGTCCACCGAGTAGACGTCGCCGGAACTGCTGGCGGCGTAGATCTTGGAATCCTCCACGTTGGCTCCTAAGAGCATGGGAGCTCCTGGCAATGAAATGCTGGTCCCGGGAGCAGGTGTGTTCGCGCTGAAGACGGAGAGCGTGCCGCTATTACTCCCGGCGAAGACCGTGTCATCAACCACGACAACGCCCCATCCTCGGATGCTGCTATCCAGCGCCACGGTGTCGTCAAGACTATTGGCATTGACCGCGGTAAGGCCGATACCCGGACTGTCATTTGCCACGTAGACTGTGTCGTCAACACCATGAGTGGAGTGGACGGCCAACTGGGTGGTTTGGCCCCCGATCACGAGAGTGTCGTCCAGGAGATTCGTTTTCAAGTTCAAGCGTGCGATCGTTCCTGGTGGTGAGGCGTAATCGAGGAACGACACGTAGGCACTGTCATCCTGGCCGAGGGCGATCCAAAGCGGGTGGGCCGGCAATCCCGAGATTGTGCCCGTGACGGTATTGGTCCTGGCATTGATGATGGAGATGGTCGTGCCCCGGTTGTCGGCAACGTAGACATAGTCATCCCCCGCGGGATTGTCCTTGTATGCGATTCCCGTCGCGTCGATGCTCCCCAGTGGGCCGGACCCAAGTGAAATGTCGGCCACGACGGTGAAGGCCAAGTTGCTCGCGGAGCGCGGACTGAGTTGAGAAACCGCGGTGGCGGACGGTGTCGCTCCCACGAGCGCCCCTATGAGGGCGGTTCCCGACGCGGCGAGAAGGACCATCCGTGGGCGGAGTGGAGTCATGGGGCCGACCCTAGGGCACAAATCGGGCATTCGGAGCGCTCAGTGACGACTGGTGGGCGGCCTCCGGGGCAGTCGATTGGCCGGGCAACGGCCCATGCCGTCTGACATATTGGACGCCGTCCGTCCCGGGGGCCTCCGGATGGGGCGGGCAGGGCGAAGGGACACGCGATGTCGCGGCGGGGATCGACACTCGGCACCGTGGCCGTCACGACATGCGCGGGCCTGGTCGCCAGCCTCTTCGTCGTACCGTCCGCCGTGGCGGCGCCCGCATCGAAGGCCCCGACTCCGGCTACTACGCCGAAGGTCCTCGCCGGCGAGCTCGAGGCGCCGCCGCAGCTCTGCGTCGCCGCGCCATCCACCTCGCCGGGCCGTCCCGGCGGCGAGGGAGCCTTCGAGATCGTCTTCGCCAGCACCGAGCGCAATGCCACCACGGTCCGCGACCTCGAGGTGCGCGTCACTGTCCCCGAGGGCACGTCGCTGGGGAAGATGACGGGCGAGCGATGGACTTGCGACGTCAGCGACGGACGCCTCGTGGCGACGTGCGTGCTCCGCGGCGTCGTGGGAGCGCAGCAGGATCCCCCCAAGATCGAGGCCACGCTCGCCATCTCACCGTCGTACTCCTCCGGCACGGCCCGCATCGCCACGTGGGCGCGTTGGCGAGATGCCGAGGGATCTTCCGGCGATTGGATCGTCGGCGACCAGGGGAGCGTGCCGGTCTACCCGCGGGCGACGCTGGACCTCACCTCCAGCGCCGACGTGATCACGGCGTTCCGCAACGGGCCTGAGCAGTCGCGGCAGATCGAGTTGCGGGCCGCGATCGGCAAGCTGGAGGGCCAGTACGCCGTCCTGTCATGGCGGCAGGTGTCCGGGCCGCCCGTGAGGTTCCTGCTGCCCAAGACGCTCGATGGTGTCGCCTCCGAGGCGCAGCAGATCGTCGAGCTGACCAAGGTGCCCCAGAAGCAGTCGTACGTGTTCGCGGCCCGGCTCGTGGCGCAGGGCCAGGTGGTCGAACGACGCGTGAGTGTCGAGGTGCGCGGTGATGCGCTCCTGGGGCAGCTCGATGCCGCCGTCCCGACCGAGGCCGACATCGCGGCCTCGACCTCGCTTCCCCGTCTGCGGGGCGCACTGCAGGTCCCGGATCGACGAGACCTCAGCATCAGCGGGGCGCTCGTCGCGCCCGCCAGGCGCGCGGTGACCCTCGAGGCGCGGGGCTCCGATGCGCGGCGCGGGAAGGTCACGTGGACCGTCGGCGGCCGCACCATCGGCACGGGGTCGACGGTGACCGTGAATGCCCCTCGGCAGGCCGGTGACGTGCTCCTCGTCACCGCCCGCGTGACCCTGCCCTCGGGAGTCATCTCGAGCGCCGAACATGTGCTCATCGCCGAGGCCGACGTCACCACTTCTCGCACGGGTTTTGCACGCTCGGGCGCCGCCGATTTCTGCGGAGTCGTGGCCGACATCCGCAAGGGCAAGGCCGGTCAGGCCAGCGCGAACTACGAATTGCCGATGGGCACCCAGGGGGTGCAGCGCCTCACGGCGCGGTTCAACCAGGCGACTATCGATGACGCCGCCGTGGACGAGAAGGGTCAGTGCACGGGATCGGGCGGGATCGACATCAAGGGCGCCGTGCTTGTGCAGTCCACGCGCATCCGGCTCGCCAACGTCAAGGCGCGGCTCACCCCTGATGGCCTCACCGTCTCGAGTGCCCGGGTGACCGTCAACTCCTCCCTGTCCAACCCGCTCACCGACCTTCTCGGCCTCGAGGTCACCGGCGGATTGACCTCCGCATGGTCCGGCAAGTCCCTGGGCCCACTCGTGGGGTCGGCGACCTTCATCCCTGTGGGCGAGCCACCCGTGAACCCGGTGGAGCAGCTCATCACGCTTCCCGAGGGCTGGGACTACCCGGCCGATGCGTCGCGGATCAGCTTCGCCGATGACCTCGCCGTCCGGCTCACCCAGGCGGTGCGCGCCCCGGAGAGCACCCAGGGCGCCCGCGCCACGCTCGCCCTCGAGGTCGACATCGTCGGCGCCGATCCCCCGACGGCCACCTTCACCGTCGCCAACCTGGCGCTCGGCGAGACGCCGCGCGGCGGCCTGCTCACGGCTTCCGGCACGGCCCGCTACAACCTCACCACCAAGGACTTCCTCCTGAAGCTGCCGATCCAGTGCGAGGGCGGCTGGGAGTCACGCGCATGCGAGGTCTTCGGCGGCCTGCGCTTCGGCAGCGCCTCCGTCGAGTGGTCGACGAAGGGCATCTCGCTGCAGGCTCAGGCGGCCATGTCCGTGGGCAAGTCACGTGCCTACGGCGTCACCCTGGCGGGCTCCTATCGCGCGAACGACGACTGGGATCTGTCGGTCACCGATTCCGCCCCCTGGGACCTCGGCGACGGACTCGTCCTGCGCGCGCTGCGCGGCAGCATCGAGTCGCGGCCCCGGGACGGCGGTGCCGGCATCACCCTGTCGATCACGGGCACCCTGTCGGGCCTCGCGCTGGGCAAGGCAGTCACGGTCAAGAAGCTCACCCCCACCCTGACGAATGCGTGCCCGGCAGACCAGTCCGCGGCCACGTGCAGCCTCGACGAGGTGAAGTTCTTCCTCGATGCCGAGGTCGTGGCGCTGCTCCCGGGCAGTGATGCGCCCACCACCTTCACGGCGCGCGCCGACGTCAACCTCACCACCCTCGACTTCACCTTCACGACCGGCGCCTCGGACATGGCGGTCGGGCCCGAGGAGCTTCGACTGACCGCCGTCAAGCTCGTCATCAGTCGGGGAGCCCCTGCCCCGTGCGTCCCTGTGACCGGAGTCACGCCCACGGCAGTGGCGGCCGTGACCGATGACACGGGCAGCACCGACGACACGGGTTCGACGGACGATTCAGGGATCACCGTCTACTTCACCGGCTCCGCGCGCATCCTCACCAAGAACTACACGCTCAACGTGCAAAGCGACGCCCAGGGTCTGTGCATCTGGGGCAGCGGCGACACCATCGACATCGGCGGCGGATTCTCGGCGGTGGAGCCGACGGTGGCCTTCACGACCTTCCCCGACGGCGCGGTGGTCAACGGCACCGATGCCATCGAGCCCAACCGACTGATCATGAGGGGTGGCTTCGTCTTCCCCGATTCGGTGGACGAGCGCTTCCAGATCCCCGGCCGCGGAGTGACGTTCGTGGCCGACATCAGCACCGACCTCAAGGAGGCCCACTTCGCGGTCGCCTACAACGCCGACAACGAGCTGTACCTCTACAAGGGCGAGGGCGCGTCCCTGACGGTCGGCCAACTGGGACTTGGCCTGGACGTGCGGTTCGGAGACACCGCGCCGGGCTTCGACGGCTACTTCTTCGGCACCGGGCGCCTCAACCTGGAGGGATCGGCCGCGGTCGCGGCGTCCAGCACGCCCATGGAGGTGCGCATCGGAGTCTCCTACGCCGTAGGGGAGTCATTGCGCCTGGAGATGCAGGCGGGCGTGCCGTCGGGTCGCGTCACCAACGCCTTCGGGGTCAAGGGGCTCACGGTGCGGCGCCTGTCGGCGAGTGCCGCCATCGACCTCTTCTCGGGCATCCCGGCGATCGCGGTCAACGCCGACGTCACGCTGCCCGAGGGCTGGAACAAGGAGGTCGGCCTCCTCCCGGGGACGGCCGTCGCCCTCGCGGCGAATCTCGACATCGCGCGACCGTGCCTGGAGTTCCGCGTGGGTACGCGCGGCGGGGACCCGGTCGTGGATCTTGGGGGCCAGGGTTTCATCACGGGCAACTACTTCAGGCTCGTGCTCGCGCCGACTGGATGCGAGGTGCCCGATGGGCGGCGTACCGAGCGGATTGCCGCCGGCTGGGCATTCGCCGTGCAGGGGGCCCTCCTGGGATCGCCGTTCGAGGCGACCTCGGTCCTCCAGATCGACGACGACGGCGTGCGCATCGACGCCGTGCTTCAGCTGCCCCGGCTCGATCTTTACGGCGTGGTCGGCTTCCGCGCCCACGAGGGGCTCGGCGGCCCGCGAGTGGCGCTCAAGGTCGACACGGGCCGCGACGTCTTCGACGTGTCGCTGGACGCGGCGATCGAGCTTGGCGACGTGAAGTCCGGTTTCGGGCTGCTCGTCTCAGTCAAGGGCGACATCAAGAAGGCGGGCGATCGCTTCACCCTCGACCTCAAGGGCCGCGCGCAGACCAAGCTCGGACCCATCGGCGTGACCCTCGACCCCGTCACCGTCAAGGGCAATATCCCGGTGTCGGGCAAGGAGTCGGCGACCAATCAGCTCTTCATCGACGTCTCCACGGGGCTCACCCTCAATCTCGACCTCAAGGCCCTCGGCTCCTACACCGTCAAGGGATCAGGGCGGCTGCAGATGCAGGACTTCGTCATTACGCAGTTGTCGCTGAAGGCCGGCGGCGAGTTTGATGCCGTGGTCTACAAGGTGCGCGGTGAGGTCGCGGTCGATCTGTGCATGGGGACGCTGTCGGAGATCAAGGCCGATGGGACGGGCTCGAAGTGCACCCTCTTCCCCAAGGCGAGCCTGGCAACCTCGACCCCGGCAGTGCGAGTGGGCGTGACGGGGAAGGAGTACGTCGTACTCGCAGAGCCCAAGCCCTTCGCGCATGTCTTCTACGAGCATGAAGGCGTCCAGCGCTAGAACCCGCGAGGTGAGTGTGAACTCGCGTGGGAGACGGCCACCTGCCGACGTCCGGCGCAGCCGCCGGCTGCCGGTGATGGGCGTAGGCCCTAGCGGGCGGCGCTGCCGGTGATGGGCGTAGGCCCTAGCGGGCGGCGATGGTGACGGTGTTGGACCTGGTGGCGTCGTCCTGGAAGTAGACGTAGGCCTTGCGGCTGGTCTTGCGCTGCCATCGGCAGGTGCCGCCTGACGGTGTCGAGGTCACCTGGTACTTGGTCCTGGCAGGTCGTGGAGTCCAACAGGTTGGCGTGGGCGCGTGCGCTAGCGCGGATCATTCCGCCCGTTCGGCATGGGGGCCCCCGACTTCTTCGGTTGGAATGCGCTACCCGATAGCGCATTTCGACCGAAGAAGAGGCGGGAGTTCGTCAACGTGGGCGCTCATGGGGGGGAAGCCCCTGCAGGTGTGGGTCTGGGGTGGCCAGGGGCGGGGTCGAACCGCCGACCTTCCGATTTTCAGTCGGACGCTCGTACCAACTGAGCTACCTGGCCGATGCTCGGCGCCGGGGCGCCTAGAGCCAGACGAGGCTAGC
>JBPCSL010000166.1:0-4040 GCA_051007175.1 Candidatus Nanopelagicales bacterium | reverse complement strand
CGGGCCCTCCGGGACGGGCCCCACTTCTTGTTGTCATGAAGTAGCCGGGATGACCGCCGTGAGGACCATGCCGACGGCCGCGGGCTGGAGCGACCAGTGACCGCGCAGAGTCTCGGTCCACGCCGAGATGACTGTGCTTCCCATCCCCGGCTCCGTAGTGTCGGGTGACGGTCCCACCCCGTTGTCGCGAATCTCGAGTACGAACTCGTCGTGGTCGTTGACGCTGACCTGGATGCTGCATTCAGTCGAGTGACCATGCATCACGGCGTTCAGCAGACCCTGCTCGCAGATGCGGTAGATCCCCGTCGCGCGATTGACTTCCACGCCTGCCCCGATCCGTGACGCTGTGACATCGCTGATGGAGATCGTCACGTACATAGCGGGCTCATACGCCTCGGACAACTCACGCAACGCTGTTACCAGGGTCACACGCGCGAGATTTGGGCTGAGTTGCCGGCTCGCACGACGCACCTCGTCGGACCGCACCCGTTCGAGCTCAGCCAAACCGGCTTCGATCTCGCTTGCCATCTGCTCCGCCCCTAGGCCCATGGCCGCCCGCATCCGAAGTCCGACCGACACGAGGTCGGTCTGCACCCGGTCGTGCAAGTAGGCGCTGACCTGCGCGCGCACCCGTTCCTCCGACTCCAGCAGCAGGCGACGCTGAGTCACGACGGTCTTCAACGCCGCCTGCGCGGCGATAGTCTCCCGCTGGATGCGATCGAGCACGCTGCCGATCAAGGCGCTGACCAGCCACACGGTGAGGAATGTGCGCCTGAAGGTGTCGACGAAGTGAAAATTGCCTTGGACCTGCTCCATCAGCGGGATGAGAGGAAGCAGCACGTTGACCATGAGCGTGGCCAGAGCCGTGGCGGCGGCCAAGGACAGCAGGTATTCAGGCGAGCGGATCGGCTCCTGCGTGAGGCGCCCCCGAATCCTCAGATAGACGGCGAGCGGCGCCACGCCGACGGCTGGCACCAGGATGGCAAAGATGAAAACCACCGCGATGCGCTCGGTCACGGGAACGGTCACGGGCAGCAGGGGCTGAACGCCGATGAGTCGCCACGCGGCGCCCCCGAAGAACAGGGCTAGGAACGTCCACAGCAGGCCGGGGTGGATGGGCCACGGCCCCAGGACGAAGCGCCGGACCTTCCTCGCCGCCGACCGCGTCTGGGATTCAGGCGTCATGGGGATACATGGCCGTCGTGCGGAGCGCGTCGATCCAGGCGATGACCGCCGCCGTGCGCAGGTCGGTGCCAGGGGCGGCATCAGGCACGAGCACGCGGTAGCACTCCGACAGCTCCTTGCGCACCGACACAGGACGGAGGCCGGTCCGCTCAGCGATCACGTTGGCATCCACACCCGTCGCCGCGATCGACATGATCTGCCGCTGCCGCGGCGTCAACTGGCCCAGGCGCTCCACGGACGCCGGGGCGCGCCCCCGCTCGATCGTCGGCTCGACCACTGACAGCCCGGCCGCCGTCGCCTTCAGCACCTTCGCCAAGTATTCGCGGTCGAGCTTTGCCCGCTTCTCGACGTACGACCAGCCCATGTCAACACGACCGTTCGCACCATGGAAGTCCCACGCATAGTGCTGGCTGAGGATGACTACCCCGATGTCTTCTTGTCGCTGTCGCAGCGCACGCCCCAGTTCGACGCCGTTCAGGGAATCCGGTCCCAGGGCCCAGTCCAGCAACGCCACGTCGAGTGGCTGCTCGACTTCCAGGGCCTCGGCCGAGCCGCTGACAGAGGCCACCACCTCGATCCCGGGCAGCCCCTCCAGCAGCGTGGTCATCAACGACCGCAGCACGGGATCGTTTTCCACGTAGAGAAGACGGGTATCCCGAGGCACCTGCTTATCGTGCTCCTGCGGCACTCACCCTGGGGCGATGGGGGTACACGTGTACCCCCAGGGCGGGTACACGTATAGCGGACCGGAGCGAGCTACCCGCAGGGCTCCTACCGTCGCGGCATGTCCCCCTCACCGAGCCGCACCACGTCCGTCGCCACGACCACGTCCAGGCCGAGGATGCGCCACAGCGCCATCAGGCGCCTTATCGCCATGCTCATGGCCGTGGCCGCCACCCTGACCGTCGGTGGCGTGCAGGCGACCACGGCATCAGCGGCTCCCGGCACCACCTTCACCAACAAGACCATCACCAACGGCCTCGGGAGCAACATCGTGGACGGGGTGTATGCCACGGATGACACGATCTACGCCGCCACGGATAGCGGCCTGTCCATCTCCACCGACGGCGGCGCCACCTTCACCAACAAGACCACGGTGGGCAACGGCCTCGGGAGCAACCTCGTGTTCGGGGTGTATGCCAGCGGCAGCACCGTCTACGCCGCCACAAACGGGGGCCTGTCCATCTCCACCGACGGCGGCGCCACCTTCACCAGCAAGACCACCGCTGACGGCCTCGGGAGCGACACCGTGTACGGGGTATACGCCAGTGGCAGCACCGTCTACGCCGCGACGTACGGGGGCCTGTCCATCTCCACCGACGGCGGCGCCACCTTCACCAACAAGACCACGACTGCCGGCCTCGGGAGCAACGCCGTGTACGGGGTGTACGCCAGCGGCAGCACCGTCTACGCCGCCACAGATGGGGGCGGACTGTCCATCTCCACCAATGGCGGCACCACCTTCACCAACTACACCACGACTGCCGGCCTCGGGAACAACTCCGTGTTCGGGGTGTATGCCAGCGGCAGCACCGTCTACGCCGCCACAAACGGGGGCCTGTCCATCTCCACCAACGGCGGCACCACCTTCACCAACAAGACCACGACTGACGGCCTCGGGGACAACGCCGTGTTCGGGGTGTATGCCAGCGGGACCACCGTCTACGCCGCCACAGATGAGGGCCTGTCCATCTCCACCAATGGCGGCACCACCTTCACCAACTACACCACGACTGACGGCCTGGGGAACAACTCCGTGTTCGGGGTGTATGCCAGCGGGACCACCGTCTACGCCGCCACACTTGTCGGCCTGTCGATTGGCTCCCCTGGCTCCCCTGCGGCCGCTCCGGGAGTGCTCACCGGCATGGCAGCAGCTCCCGGGAACACCACGGCAGCAGTGTCGTGGACCGTCGATGACACCGGCGGGTCAGCAGTGACCCGCATTGAGTTCGCCCTCGACGACACCGTGACCGTGGACGACTCCACGACCAACGCCACCGGACCGCACACACTGACCGGGCTAGTCAACGGCCAGACCTACACCATCTACACCCGAGCCGTGAATGCCGTCAGTGCGGGTCCGTGGTCCACCGGCACCCCCGTGACCCCGCAGGCCCCTGCGCCGCCGACGCCGTCGCCGGTGTTCCCGCCGGGCGCCCCGACATCGGTGACCGCGGTCGCCGGCGACGCCGCCGCGACCGTGACGTGGGCAGCGCCTGTCGACACCGGTTCCTTCCCGGTCTCGACCTACCAGGTGACCTCATCACCCGAAGGCCGCTCCTGCATGACCTCGACACTCACCTGCCAGGTGAGCGGCCTGACCAACGGCACCACCTACACCTTCACCGTCCGACCCCTCAACGGAGCCGGCTGGGGACCCTCATCGGCGCCATCGGCAGCCGTCACCCCCACCGCACCCCCCACGCCATCGATCATCATCACCGGCAGCCGCACCGGCCGCATCATCGGTGTCGACGGCACCACCATCGACCTGACCGGCACGATCACGCCCTGGATCCGATTCCGCGGCCAGACCAGCTTCACCGAAGGCAGCGCGAGACCCACCATCACCGACAACGCCTTCACCTGGTCACGCAAAGCCAACAAGAAGACCTACGTTTACTTCACCCACGAAGGGGTGAAGTCCAACACCCTCACCATCGCCGCCCGCTGACCTGGGTCGTGATGGCCTGGTGACGTGACCTTGATGCAGTTGAGCAAGGACGGTGCGGCCCGTTCCTTGGGACCGGCCCCCTTCTCCCGTTGAGTGGCGGGTTGTGCCGGCAACTCACCGCGTGTCGGACGGCGCAACCCGCCACTCAACGAATGGGGTCGGCAACGATGCCGCGGAAGCC
>JBPCSL010000165.1:0-2835 GCA_051007175.1 Candidatus Nanopelagicales bacterium | reverse complement strand
CGGATCGGGTACGCCGCGACCGATTCGAGCGGGCGCGGAGTCACGTGTCACGGCGTGCGCACTCAGCGAGTATTACGCGACCACAGCACTGCTGTTGGTGGGCACCCACACAAAAGTGCGCGCGCCCCGTGCCCGCATCGCGCTCCAAGCCTGCTTGCGCAGCCAGTCATCGAGAGTCGGCTCGCCTGAGTCGAATCGCGTGGTGTCGTGTACGCCCGGATCGAAGGTCAGACTGGCGAAGGGCTGATCAGTTGCCACGCCGCACGGTGCCGGGTAGGCGGCCAGCCGCGTCAACGAGATCCGAAGTCGGCGGGGCGGCAAGTGAGTCGAAGAAGTCGTCGTAGAAGTGATCGGGCAGGGCTGGCGCGGATTGCTGGTCGAGCACCTGCTGCGCGCGCTCATCTGCTGCCGAGAGGACGAAGGCCGAAAGGCTCATGTGGCTCAGGTCCGCAGCCGTCTGCAGGCGGCGCTTGCGCTCGCTATCGGTGCGCATATTGATCGTTTCCTGTCCCACTACGGCTACCTCCTGTAATGCAACTGTGCGCACAGTGGGGGCTTGGGTCAAGTCATCGGAAGCGCGATGGGGATGGGATGTCATGCGGCTTCTCCTTGACTTCCGTGGGAGCGCGTCACGCTGCCACGGACCGAGACGTCATGGAGCCCGCCATCCACAGGTCGATGTCAGACCCCCCTCGAATAAAGGAGATGTCCGAACGGGGGCTCGGGCAGGAGGGGGTCCACCATGCAGTTCACCGCTCAGCTCGATGTCGACGTCGTCGCCCTGGAGGCCGAGGATGAGGTGACCTGCCTGGTCTCCCTCACCGCCCCGGTGCGGAATTGGGCTGAGGGCTAGGCCGTCAACCCCCGAAGCATGGCCTGAGTCTCTTCGTCCGTGCTGTAGATGACTGTGCCAACCATTCCGCGGGTGAGCAGCACCTTGTAGACGTTCCGAATCAGCCGATCGAATTCCTCGTTCGGAACCGACTTGAGGCTACGAAAGTCAGGATCTCTTGAGCCCGATCGCTGCGCCACCCAACGATCTCCTCGCCAGACCAAGTCCGGTCCGATGATGACGCCGTTCCAGTCGTATTCGAAGCCCTGGGCCGTGTAGACGCATCCGACCTGGCCGAAGCCGGCCGGATCCGTTGCCCAAAGGGCTGAAGGGGGAGCGCCACCCACGGCTCGGTCGCCCTTGAGGTTCCAAGGCCGACTCCAAGATCCGATCACCACATCGTCCACGAGCGTGCCATCAGAGAGAGGGTCGGACCATGGCCAGCAGTAGCCGGCCGTGATGCGAGCCGTGTAGCCGTGGGCTTGCTCAGCCTTCAGAGCGGATTCAAGCTCCTGTGGGGATTCAGCTGTTCTGAGGCTGAAGTGGTCGTCTCCGGCCCAGGGGATAGGCCCACCGTGTGAGAGTCCGAGCAGACGAAGGACCCAATCGACGTAGGCTTCGCTCCCGCCGCACCGGAACTGGTCGTCGAGCCTGATGAGTTGCACTGGCAGTCCGATGGACTCCGCGTACGTCGTGATCTCCTGGATGGATCCGAGTTCGCCTGGTCTCACGGTTTGGTGCTCGTCGAGCAGGAAAACGGGCACTCGGGCGGCGCTGATGAGCTCCTCTACCTGGGGGCGCCCTGTCCGTGCCGCTGCCTTTGTCCAGCGGTTGGCTGATGTTTCACGGATTCGGTGGGCCTCATCGAGTATGAGTACGTCGAGCCCGTTCTTCTCCGCCTCCATGAAGGAGTTGAAGTACTTGAAGAGCGCCTTCGTGCGGCTGGACCGGTGGCCGGCAACTTTACGCAGGGTCTGGGTGAACGAGCGCGATCCCGTGGCATGCAAGACGGTTCGGCCCTGCCGGGCCAACTCACCCAGCAGAGACAGCGCGATCACGCTCTTGCCCGTGCCAGGGCCGCCGCTGACGATAACAACCTGCTTCGTGTCACTGCTGCGGGCCTTGTCGACGGCGTGGAGCACGAGGTTGTAGGCAACTTTCTGCTCATCGAGGAGCACGAACTGCTCCCGGTCCTGGATTTCGGCGGCGGCCACGGTGAGCAACTGTCGTGATGGCGCCTCGCGAGCGTTCAGCAGGAGATCGGCGGCGGGCGCCCCAGGGACGTTGGGGTCAATCGCTACTCGCAGGAGGTCAATGAGTTCGCCTCGGCGGTCTCCGGTGATCATCTGTGCGATCGGCGAGGCCGGGTAGTCGCGCAGAGACATAACCGAGTGGTCAGTGGCGTTATGGAGGTAGGAGATACCAGTTATGTGCGCCTCCGATTCGCTGAGCGCGGGGGTGAAGTCGACCAGGTATTCGCAATAGCCGGCTACCTGTGCACTGGGATGAAGGACCGGCTGTCGTCCGTAGCCGTCAAGCACGACCAGACTTGGGTCACCCTCGAAGGTCTCGGCCTCGCCCCATTGCTTGAGTTCAACCACGACATAGGAAGGTCGACCGGTCTTGGGGTTCTGCCCCGCGACGATGGCATCGACCCGTCGGCTGGTCAGGGGCAATTGCTGCTCAAGGAGGACTTCGGCTTCGCCGAGCCCGGCGTCTATGAGGTCCCGTGCCAAGGCTGGGATGCTCCGAGCCCATGATCTCTGCTCCGCAGGGGAGGGACGGCGCATCTGCCGGAAGAGCATCTGCTCGGTCATCTGCTCCACGGCGCTGTCGAAGGGAGTCCATGCCGCTAGGCGCGCTGCTGAAGCGCGGAGCAGGGCCATGGGAATCCCCCCGGGCAGCACGAGATGACTCGTACGGCGGGGGGCATGTCCGGTGCCGCGAAGCAGCGGAAGCCCGTCGGGCCGTTCTGACAGGATCAGGCTAGCGGTGGCCTGCGA
>JBPCSL010000164.1:0-6099 GCA_051007175.1 Candidatus Nanopelagicales bacterium | reverse complement strand
CGGCCTGGGCAACCAGCTCTTCGGCTATTACGCCGGTGCCGCGCTCGCGGCCAATCTCGGTACGACGCTCCGACTCGACACGTCATGGACGCGCCACGGCATCACCGACCACGGCATCGAGATCCTCACGCTCGATCTCCCGGGCGAGTGGATCAGCAACGACTCCATGCGTGCGAAACTCTCCGCCCCCGGCACAATCCCGGGCCGAGCGGTCGCCAAGGCACTGCGCGATATCCCCGCCCTGCGCAAGCCCCTGCGCATCTACGAGGCACCGGGGGTTGGCCACGACCCGGACCTGCTGCGGCAGCCCGCCGGCACGCGCATGCGCGGCTACTTCCAGTCGTGGGAGACCGTGCAGTACGCCGTCGATCACCGCTACCCGCGCCGCCCGCCGCTCAAGGCCCCAAGTGCCTGGCTTGACGGCATCGTCCGGCGAGCGGCCGACGAAGGCCCTATTGCCGTGCATGTGCGCCGTGGTGACTACGCCAAGGTCGACGAGTTCGGCCTGCTCGGCCCCGCCTACTACACAGCCGCCATCGCGCGCCTCCGCGAGCAGGGCATCGACGGACCCCTCTGGCTCTTCTCCGATGAGCCGGGGATCGCGCGACGGGCACTCGGCGAGCACGCGGATGCCGAGATCATCTCCTCTCCGGATGGACCGGCGACCGAGATGCTCGCGATGAGTCACGCCGCCGCCCACGTCATCGCCAACTCCACCTTCAGCTGGTGGGGAGCCTGGATGAAGGACCCCGGCACGCCGGTCATCGCCCCGGACCCCTGGTTCGCGCGCGGGCCTCGCATCGACGGGCTCATCCCCCCGACGTGGACCGCGATCAGCGGATGGTGACGGTGTTCGACCGCAGCCCGGGCATGTCGACGTAGACGCGCCAGATGACGGGATGGCAGCGACGATCCTGGCCGGAGAACGGTAAAGGCGACCTACAGCAGCGTCCAGTGGGAGCAGAGCCCCGTGACATTGGGCCCGGTGCACCAGATGACCTCGAAGATCCGCCCCACCGGTGCCGTCCGCTCCCACGTGAAAGTCCCATCGGCGTCGACCACCGGTCTGGCAGCACCCTGGTAGGAGTCGAGGTAGCCGAGGTCGTTCTCCCCATGGATCCACACCCACAGGGCGGTCCCTGCCTTGATGCCGGTGGTGCCACCGGTGACGACCACCTGGTCGGGGTCCTTGGCCTTTCGGCGGACTTCGACGCCGATGTTCGGAGGCGGCGGGACCGGCACGGTGACGCGGGGGCTCCACTCCGAGAACGCCCCCCAGCCCGCCGCGGAATACGCCCGCACCTGAGCGACGTACACCCCGCCCGGAGTGAGGTCAGTCATGGCGCAGGACGTCTCGTCCACCGAGACCACGCACGAGTTTGCCGAGGGGCTGATGACCAGCTGGTACCGCAGGACAGGGAATGTGCCCGTGCTGATCGGCGGCTTCCACGCGAAGTGGATGCGCCGATTGCCGGCCGTGCCGAGCAGGTCCAGGGGGGGCCCGGGCCGCACGGGCGCGGGAGTCACCGTGCGGGTGTCGGACGACAGTGACTCGCCGACCTCGTTGATCGCCGTTACCCACATCCTGTACGTCGTGAGGTTCGTGAGCCCACTGATCGGGCAGGTGTACGGCGGCCCCGCGCTCGCGGGCACCGTGCACATGCGTCCCTTCCCGACGGCGTAGACGCTGTAGGAGGTGATGGCGGCCCCGCCATCCCTGGCCGGTGCATTCCAGGTGGCGACTGCCGACTCATGGCCCCCGACAAGGGAGGTGAAGACCGGCGGGTCCGGCCTGTCCGCCCGAGGGGTGGCCGTCAGCGGCCATGACGGCGGCGACTCCCCGACGGCGTTGACGGCGACCACGCGGAAGTCGTATGCCGTGCCATTGGTCAGTCCACTGACGGTGCAGGTGTACGTCGCCCAGGTGCGGGCCGGCACGGTGCACATGAGGCCGCCGGATGGCGAGTAGACGCGGTACTCGATGATCGGCGAGGTGCCGGGATCGTCGGGCCTGATCCAGGTGAGCGTGGCCGAGCGATTGCCCGGCCGTGCCTCGCGGAGGTAGGGCGTCGAGGGCGGTGACTGCGGAGGGGGCGGGATCCATCGCCATTGCGCATAGAGCGTGCGATTGCCACTCAGGGTGAAGGTGCCAGTGCCAGGCGTGTACGACGCGCCTGAGCCGGTGCTGTCGTCGTTCCAGCCGACGAAGTCGTAGCCCGCTCGCGCGAGGTTGCCCGAGTTCGTCGCGACGGTGACGAGGCTGCTCACCACCTGGGTCTGCGCGGCCGGCGGCGTGCCCGACGTCGCCTGGTTGGGGTCGTAGGTGACCGTGTAGAGCGCCGGGTAGCGCACGATGACGACGCCACTACCGCCGCGACCCCCGATGCTCGTGTCATTGGACCAGTCCACCGCACGGCTGCCGTCCGGGAAGTAGCCTCCCCCGCCTCCGCCGCCGCCGAGCCCATCGGTGCCCGCGCCAGCGAAGGTCGCTCCTGAGAATCCCTGGCCAGCACCGCCGCCGCCCGAGCCACCCGCGGCTCCCTGCCGGCCGCCGCCACCCCCGTAGAGAACCGAGACACCGGTGATGTCACTGGCGCGTCCGGAGGCACCCGCCGTTCCGGTGGCGGCCGCGCCTGCACCCCCGCCGCCACCCACATTGGATCCGGCGTATCCCTGCCCCGGCGTGCCCAACCCCGCGACTCCTCCCGTGGAGCCACCGCCGGACCCACCGCTGCCGGCATTGATGGCCGGCGAGTAGGCCCCGCTCGCAAAGCCGCCGCCGAGGGCAGTGACCGAACCGAAGCTGGAAACGCCGCCGTTGGTGGCATTCACCGTGTTGTCGTGCTGGTTGTGCCACCAGCCGGTGTAGGCCGGCCCGTAGTAGGCGCCGGCCCCGCCCGCGCCCACGGAGATGCTCACGAGAGATCCCGGCGAGACCGACAGGGCCGCCTCCTCGAGCATGCCGCCGCCACCACCACCGCCGCGATAGTTGACCGCGCCGCCGCCGCCGCCTGCCACCACGAGGACACGCACTTGGGTGAGCCCTGCTGGCACGGTCCACTGGCATCCTCCCGCCGTCGTGTCGTCGAACGTGAGGACGACATCGGTCCCGGCGGATCCGACACGAGGCGCGCACGGTGGCGAAGCGACCGCGGACGTGGGAGGAGGAGCCACCAAAGGCAGGCCGAGGAAGGCGAGGGACGCGCTGGCAACGACGATGAGGGTCAGGCGTCGGTGCACGAGAGAAATTGCACGGGAGACCGACGTCCCAAAGCAACGTCAAGGCCGATAACGCAGCCTCACTTCGGGGGCGCCGCCCGCGTCCGTGCCACCGCTGCCGCCGGGGCGAGCGACTCACGAGGTGACCCGTGCTACCACGGTCCTTCCCCCAGGGGGGAGCCTCCCCGCCAGACCCCCGGCCTACGCTGGCGCGATGCGCCCTCGTCACATGGCCGTCCCCGCCCTCGCCGCCGCCCTACTCGCGGTGGCAGCCCCAGTCCAGGCGGCAACCTGGCCCCCCAGCCCACCGACGCCCACGACCTGCACCCTGGGTGCCAATCAGTCCTGCACCCGCACCAACCTGTCGGGCTCGGAGCTGTTCAAGATCGACCTCACGGGCGCGAATCTCACCGAGTCGACGTTTGATCGCGCGCACTTCGCCGGGGGTACTCTCGCCGGCACCAACTTCACCTGGTCCTCACTGGACAGTGCCGGCCTCTTCGGCGCCAATGCGAGCAATGCCAACTTCACACTCGCGACGGCAGCCGACACCGACTTCCGCGCCTCGAATGTGTCGGGTGCCGATTTCAGCGACTCGGACCTGCGCGGTGCCAACTTCTCCCGCGCGACAGCATCGATGGCGGACTTCAGTGGTGCCAACCTCTCGGAGACGACGTGGCGCGACACCAACTTCGGCAGCGGGGTCAACTTCAATGGCGCCTCACTGGCCCGTGCCGACCTCGGCCAGCGCAACCTCTCCGGCATCACGATGTCCGATGTCCTCATGTCCGGGGCCAACCTCGCGGGAAGCTCCCTGTCCGGCACCGACATCTCCGGCCTCGACCTGACCGGAGCCGACCTCTCCGACGCGGACCTCAGCAAGGTCACGGGCACCGGGATCCAACTGAACTCCACGAACCTCGAGCGAGCATCCCTCCGCGGCGCGAACCTCAACGGGGCTGATCTGCGCGACGCCGACCTCACGGGTGCGGACCTCACGGGTGCGGACCTCACCAACGCCAACCTCACCGGCGCCGACCTCGACACGGCACGGCTGGACGGGGCGACCCTGGCCGGCACCAACTTCACCAACGCGTCGCTCGTGTGGGCGACGCTCTCCGGTGCGAGCGCATCAGGAGTCATCATGGTGAGCGCCAATGCGCAGCGTGCCGACCTCAGCGATGCCGACTTCTCCAATGCCAACCTCACCAACGCCGACCTCACCTACGCCGACGATGCGGGCCTCAACCTCAGCGGGGCCAACACGACCGGCACGCGCATGCCCACGCCCACGGGCGAGAACCATTCCTACGAGGACTGGTCGGGTCGAGACCTGACGCGGGCCAACCTCGCCGGCGCCATCCTCATCGGCACGAATCTCTCCGGGGCCAAACTCACCGGCGCCAACCTCACGGGGGCAGTCCTCACGGCCGCTGACCTCACGCGGGCAGACGTGTCAGGAGCACGCCTCACCAACGCCAACCTGTCCGATGTCATCGCACCGCAGGCGAACTTCTCGAAGGTGAGTGCCGCGGGCGCTCGCTTCAGCGATGCAGAGGTCCTCGCCTCCAACTTCGGGGGAGCGACCCTCACCAACGCCAATTTCCGGGGAGCCGACATCTACAACGTCTCCCTCAATGGGGCGAAGGTCAGCGGTGCCATCCTCAGTGGGGCCGACATGGGCTCGACGGACCTGGCGAATGCCGATCTCTCCAACGCCGTTCTCGGGGGCAGCGAACTCTCCGGACGCGACTTCTCCACCACGAAGCTGGTTGGCGTGTACGCCGTGGGAGCGGATCTCACGGGAGCCGACCTTGCGGGCCTCGACCTCACCGGCGCCACCTTTGAGGCAACGGACCTCACGGGAGCCGACCTGGAGGGCGCCACCCTGAGCGCCGCGAACGTCAGCGGGGCGATGGTGTCGGGGGCCAAGCTCAAGGGCGCATCGTTGGCCAATGCCAACATCAGGGCCATTGACCTCACCGGTAGCGACCTGCGCGGCGCCAGCCTCACTGGTGCTGCCGGCCTGCATGCGGGCCTCGAGGATGCGCAACTCGACAACGCCGATCTCACGGATGCGGACCTCGAGAACGCTGACCTCTCGCACGCCACGGCGACGGGGGCCACCTTCAGCGGCGTCACCCTCGACCAGGCAACCCTGCGCGGCACGGATCTGACCAGCGCCATCGGCCACGGGCTCATGGCCGTGGAGGGGAACTTCGATGGGGCGACCCTGGTCAAGGCCGAGATGAGCGGTTCCACCATCAACGAGTCCACGCTCTTCCAGAGCGCCTGGACGGGAGCCAACCTGGCGAGTGCCGACCTCAGCGACTCGGACTTCACCGCCGCCGACCTCGCCTCAACGGAGCTGGGCAGGGCTGACCTCAGCGGGATCGAGGGGTACGGCGTCAATCTGTCCGGGGCGGATCTCACGAGGGCGAATGCCACCGGTGCCTCATTGGTCCAGGCCTACGGACCCGGGATCAGCCTCAGTCGCACCCGGCTCACCAGCGCCGACCTCACGGGGGCCGACTTCACCGGGGCACAGGCCCAGGGTGTGGACTTCTACCGAGCCAACCTCTTCGGTCTGAGCCTCTACAAGGCCATCCTCAGCAAGGCCAACTTTGGTCGAGCGTCCGTCTACGCGACGAACTTCGTCCAAGCCGACCTGCGCGGGGCATCCCTGAAGGGCACGCAGTCGCTCGCGAGTGCCGTGTGGAGCCAGACCATCTGTCCCAACGGCAAGGTCAACTCCGGGACGAGTGCCTGCCCCACCCGCTAGCCGAGCGGCCCCTCACTAGCGTGCCGCGATGGTGACGGTGTTCGACCGCACCGAGCTATCGGGCGCGGCGACGAACACCGACACCCGCTTCCCAGTCC
>JBPCSL010000163.1:0-3243 GCA_051007175.1 Candidatus Nanopelagicales bacterium | reverse complement strand
CCTCCTCCCAGGCCTCAAGCAATTCCTCGTGACGAGCGGGGCTGATGACGACTGCGACAGGGCGTCCGTGCTTCTCGATCGTCACGGCTTCGCGCTGGGCCCGCTCGATGACCTCGGACAAGGCCTGCCGAGCGTCGCTGCTGCTGACGGTAGACACCCCTGAATCGTACATATGAATGGCCTTTTCGTACACAACTGGCCTCCTCAGCCTTCGGCGAGGGGGCCTGACGCTCGGTCGGCTGGCTGCTCGACTGAAGTGGGCCGCCTCGTCTCGCGAGGCGTGGCGACAGTGAGGCTCCGTCAGGGCACGATCGCGAGGGCCCTGCCGGAGGGTGTGCGCGCCGCCTCGAAGTGACGGCGGTCGAGCGTCAGGACCCGATCGATCCCTAAGCGATCCGCCAGCACCAGCATCGACGCATCCGCGACACCGATCCCGGCGTACCGCGCAACGAGTTCAGCGCATGCGCGCAGATCGTCGCGATCGACCGTGGCGAGAACGTAGGCGGGAGAGGCGAGCTCCGCCAGCACCCGCTGCTCGGCGTCGGCGCCGAGTCGCGTGGACACGAGGTAGTCAAGCTCAGCGACGACATAGGGAGAGACCACGAACGGACCACGCTCGTGCGCCACTATCTCCGCGACAGACTGATGCGTGGGTTCACGACGGTTGTAGAGGCTCAGCAGTCCGGAGGTGTCAGCGAGGATCACCGCGCCTCGCCGAAGCCGACAAGGAGCTCATCCACGCGCTCGGCGATCGGCTCACCGTCGAGGAGTCCAGCGGCGGGCCTCGCGGAGGCGACCCGGGCGGAGATCGCCTCGCGGATGATCTCGGCCTCTGAGCGCCCCGAGGCTGCGGCCTCGACCTCGAGAGCCCGCTTGAGGGCATCGGGCAGGTAGACGGTGGTCTTCACGGTCATGCCATACATAGTGCCATACGTCATGCCTTCCCTCTCAGTCCTTGGGGGCACCCTGGGGCAACAGCCCCAGGAGATCCAGCCCCCGGAGGCAACAGGTGGAGGCCAGGCCCCTGGCCTGCGGTGCGAACCGACGTCCATCGGATCGGAAGGACAGCGACGGAATCAGCCCGTAGCCTGCTACCGCTCGAGGAGGTGCCCATGCGCAGGAAGATCGGATCACTGGTGGCGCTCGCTGCCGCTTTGGCCATAGGGGCGGCAACAGCCCTCCCAGCCCAAGCACTCAGCCCCGTGCCCGTGCCGGACACCAGTACGCAGTACTTCGCCTGGTCCAACTACGAGGCACCTGAGGAAGCGGACGCTCTCAGTGCGGTCGAGAACTACTCCCTCTGCGAGAGCGCGGTAGCAACGCCCAAGGTCTCCACGTCGGAAGCCGCCGCCATCACGCGAGGACTCAGTGCCCTGGCCGCCATTGAGGGCAGCGCGGACGTCAAGAAGATCACCAGCGTGATGGCAAAGCAGCCGCTGCAGATCCATGAAGAGACACTCGGTGCGCTGGGCTTGAGTGGCCGACTCGGAGGCGCGGGGATCGTCAGCCTCCTGATGGCGAGGAAGTCCAAGGATCGTCGACACCTGGTCAACGCCGCCGCCATCATGCTCCACTTCGGGCGCACCTCCGAGGCCTACGACCTGCTGACCTGGGCGGACCGCCGCACGGCCGGCCCCGACCCCAATGGTGAATTCGCAGCGGCCTACAACAGCGCCTGGGCGGAAACCCTTCTTCGCCTTGGCCGCACCTCGGACGCACAGCACCGCTTTGAGGAGGCGGCAGCCGCCAACCCCTTTGCCACCACTCCCCGACTCGGAATCGCCCGAGCCCTGGCTTGCGCGGGCGATTACGACGCAGCAGCGCGATGGTGGGCGCGGGGCCAGCGCTCCCTCGACGTCGCCAATCCCTTTGAGGAGACGCCGACCGAGCCTTCCAGCGCGCGGGTGCAGCCCCGCTGGAAGATGATCCTCGTCGAGCCATTGATCGATCCCAATCAGGGCATCGGCGGGGCGAAGTTCGCCTCCTTCCAGCCGCCCGAGTCCGCCAACGTGCCGGACGACTATTGGTACGACGCGTATGAGTTCTCGCAGGCGGCTCTCGAGGATCTCGACGCATATTTCCCCGAGCCCGTGCGTATGACGTGGATCCAGCGAGCCATCGCGCGCTACGCAGCGCGACTCACCGAGACTGATCGAAGCGTCCGCATCACCCAGGACATGATCTCGGTCCAAGAGCGCAACGTCGTCTTGGCGGCCGATGTCGACAATCTCGAGGGTTGTGGCGCCGCCGACAACTACAACGAGTTCTGGGGTGCTGCGCGGCGACTGTACGAACTCCACCAGGATCTTGCGGATCGTTACCACCAGATCTACACGGCGGCCGCTAAGCAGGTCTCCGATAAGGCGGTCAACAAGTACCTGAATGGTCTCGCCGACGAGTACGTCTACCGGGCGTATCTGGACTTCACCGACTTGCTGGGCGGCGCCGCCCAACTGGGCGGGGGGAACATCAGCTCCCACGCTGCCGGGGCGGCGACCGCCGTCCGGGCCAATGATTACGCTCGACTCAACGACGCGCCGCTTCCCTTTCCGAAGTGCAAATCCAGCTTCAACAACTTCGCGACCGGCGCCTTCAAGGGGCCGGCTAAGCCCACCGAACCGGGCAACGGAGGCCCCTGCAACAACCTCACCAAGGGTGTCAACCTCAAGATGGGGATCGACGGCAAATTGCTCAAGAAGCTCCCCATCAGCCTGGAGGTGAAGGCGAACTGCGAGAGCGTCTCTGCGGAGGTCAAAGGCCCCCCGCTCGGCATCCCACTCGCGACGCTGACGGGCTTCCTGTCCTATGAAGACAACTTCGTCGACAATCAGGTCGAAATCTTCGGCGGTGTCAAAGGCTCCTATGGCCTGTCTGACCTTGGGGCCGATGTCAACGTGGGGGTCTCCTTCGTCTACGGCATGGGCGAAGATGGACCCGAGATCATCGATGTGCGCATCAAGTCAGAGACATCGATCTCGGTGACGGATGGACCCAAGAGCTTCGAAACGAAGAAGTCCCTCGGCTACAGCTTCGTCACGGGCAAGCTCATCTAGACGGTGACAGTCGCCACCCCGGCGTGGTTCGATGCGCGCATGACGGAACGACGCATCCCGATCTCGACGCCGAGCGGCACCTTCGAGGTGTGGACCCGCACCATCGGCTCCCATCCGACGGCGCATGTCCTCCTGCTGCATGGCGGCCCCGGTGCAACGCACGAGTACTTCGAGTCGCTCGGCCCGGCCC
>JBPCSL010000162.1:0-4974 GCA_051007175.1 Candidatus Nanopelagicales bacterium | reverse complement strand
CGAGGGCGTCGCTCTCAGCCTGGTCGAGCCGCGCGAGCGCCGGATGCTGTCGGCGATCGAGAAGCTGCTCGACACGCGCATCCCGATCGAGAAGGTCCCCAGCATCGCCGACGTCCGCCAGATGCGGCTGGACCGCAGCCGCGAGGCGATCGAGGACCTGCTCGACGATCCCGATCAGCAGGCGCGGCTAGAGTCCTTCACCGAGGTGGTGTCCGAGCTCCTCGTCGACCGCGACCCCGAGACCGTGCTGCTCGCCGCCTTCGCCCTCGCCCACGAGAGCACGAGCGGTGGCAGCGACATCGATGACGACCGCGAGCTGTCCGCGTCACTGCACGGCGACGACGGTCGTCCGAGCAAGGGGCCGAAGTCCGGAGGCGCCACGCGCGGCGCCAGCGGTCCGCGTGCGGCTGCGGGGAAGGCCCGCATCTGGGTGTCGCTCGGCCGCAAGGCCGGCGTCACCCCGAGCGACATCGTCGGCGCGGTCACCGGCGAGGCCGGGATCAAGGGCAAGGACGTCGGCCCTGTCAAGATCCAGGAGTTCTACTCGCTCGTCGATGTCCCCGAGGACAAGGCGCGCAAGGTCGTCAAGGCCCTCAACCACTGCACCATTCGCGGGCGCAAGGTGAAGGTCAAGCTCGACCAGGGGTGAACAGCGGGTGAGAACAACCTAGCCGCATGAACCCGGCTTAGGACCAGGTCATGAGCTGCTGTGTGTAGGTGTAAGGCGCCTGCCCCGAGGGCGTGATCGTCAGCAGATAGGTCAACGATCCCGAGGAGTTCGGCTTGCCCGGAATGGGGAACACCGCCTTGACTCCATACGCGGGGTAGTCCGACGTGGCCGCATACCGATTGTCGTAGGCGATACTCGCACAGGTGTTGGCGGTGACAGTTTGCTCTGGCGACATCGAGTCGTTGATCACCTTCGCACCACTACCGGTCCAGCACGTGTTGTTGTTCGATGCGTTGTAGATGCGGGTGTCTACCTGAGCGGAAGATTCCACGTTGCCTCCAATCCACAGGTCTCCCGTGATGTTGACGTTGTGAGCGTCCGTGGACCGCACCCTGGACTTCTCAGGAGCCCTCTGCAGGTTGATGCTCACATCGGTCAGGCTCGCGGGGATCGTGGACCTCGACGTGAAGTCGAATCGCACGCCGGCATCCGTCAACGTCGGCTGGCTCAACTGGACAAGAGCCGCCGAGAATCCATCATTTCCCCCCCACGCCAGGGTCGCCGGCACGCCCGCGCTCGTGTAACGGAACTTGCCCCACTTATTGCTCAGCTTCTTGGCATTGAGGTCCCCGACAAGCGTGCGCTCCTTGCCCCGCGCATCGGTGCGCTCGCCCATCCACTGACCGCTACTGCCGGGAGGCAGCACCATCCGATAGGAGTTCTTCCCCACCTTCGTGACGGTGGCCGTCGGCGCATCGATATGGATCACAGCACGACCCGACCCGATACCGTTCTTTTGCTCCTGCGACTGAGCGGGCACGCCGGCAAGGACGAACGCCGAGGCGACAACGGTCACCCCCGCGGTCACCGCGAGGATACGACGGACAAATGTCTTCAAGGGGACTCCTTCATGGCCTCCGCCCTTCGGGCGGGTCCCGTAGCGCGGCTAGCGAGCGGACCGCTAACTCCAGCTCACGACGGATTGCGTGAATTTGTACTGCGCCTGGCCCGACGGCGTAATGAGCAGGAAGTAGGTCAGCGAGCCGGGGTACGTCGCACCGGGCCACCTAGGGGTAACGCCATACGGAGTGGCCGTCGAAGACGCCGGAATGAACTGATTCTGGTACGTGATGTTGGCGCACGTGTTCGTCGTGACGCTGACAGCGTCCGAACTACCAGACTGAATCACGTAAGCCCCATTACCGGTCCAGCACGTGTTGTTGTTTGACGCGTTGTAGATGCGCGTGCTGACTGAGGAGACGATTCCCTCGAAGTAGTCGAAATTGCTGCCGATCCACAGGTCTCCGGTAATGTGGAAGTTGTTCGAGTCCGTGGAGCGAGGCTGCGCTTTGCCCGATGCGCGCTGCGACCCTTCTGGCGCCCGCTGCAGGTTGATGCTCACGTCCTTCAGACGCGACGGGATGGTGAACTTCGAGGTGAAATCGAAACGGACGCCCGCATCCGTCACCTTGGGCTGGCTCAGCCGCACCAGGGCAGTGGACGGGCCCTCAGATGTCGTCCACGCGAGCGTCGACAGGACCCCCTGAGAGGTGTAGCGGAATTTGGTCCACTTGGTGCTGAGCCTGGTGGCCGTGAGGTCTCCCACGCGAGTCTGCGTCACCCCCGCAGCGTTTGTCCGCTCACCCATCCACTGCCCGCTGCTGTCGGGAGGCAGGACCATCCGGTAGGAGTTCTTCCCCGTCTTGACCACGGTCGCCGTGGGGGCATCGATGTGGATCACAGCGCGACCCGATCCGATACCGGTCTTCTGCTCCTGCGACTGAGCAGGCACACCGGCAAGCACAAGTGCCGAGGCCGCAATTCCCAGTGCGGACGTGACAGCCAGGGCGCGACGGATAGTGCTGCTCATTCGAACTCCTCTGCAGTAAGCGGTGTCGGGACGGAGTGGATCCGCCGCTTTCACCGCCAACATCGGTTGGGGCTATGGTCGCGTGAGGATCCGGAGACCCCAGAGAGCCTTTGCGCCACATCCAAAGTTGAGCTGACCGCGCAAACGTAGCCGATGAGCGGACCGGCAAGCATCCCGAGGAGCGTATTGCCGTGCTGGCACGGTAATCGAGCGGAGCAGAAGGGGTCAGGACCCGACGGACGGCGCGACTCCATCGCCATTCCGCTTCCACGTCACGAGTGTCTGCACGATGTCGAAGGGTGCGGGAGGTGGCCCCGAGGCACTGCTCTTGGGAGGCGTCACCGAGAACGAGGCAAACATGCTCCCCACCGCCGTGGAGGACGTCCCCGGCGGAGGCGTCAATGAGAGGTAGCTGCCCTTGCCATCCGTCGTGGTGGCATTGACGGTGTAGGTGCCGCAGGGGAACGAGGACGTCAAGGGGTAGGTGTACATCTGGGTCCCCGCGACGAGGCCGATCCCCTGGCGGCACGTGGTCGCCGCATTGTTCCCGTATGCGAAGACGACCATGCCCTTGGTGACGTCGGTTGCCGTGCCATAGACGAAGGCCGAATTGCCATTGTCAAAGCCGATCCAGGGCCCGAAGACGCTGTAGGAGCGAGGCGTTTCGTCTGCGGCCCTCGTGACGTTGATGGAGAAGTCGGGCATGGTCTTCGGCAGCGTGGCTGACCCCTGGGTCGTCGCGATCACCGTCATCTGGCCGTCCGCGTTGAAGCGCGGCTTGTCGAGGAACACCAACTGGTAGCCCGGATACCTCGTGCCCTTGACCTGCCAGGTGACCGTGGTCGTGGCGCTCGTGCCACCCCGGTAGCCCATCGCCGCCCATGCGGCGACCAGCGCCTTGGGTGTCATCGTGCCCGTGCGCACGCCCTTGCCGGCGACTTCCCCCATCCACGTGATGTTCACGCCTTGCGGCATCACGATGCGATACGAGCCCTTCGCCTTCTGCTTGGAGTACGCAGTCCCGCCCTCAATGCGCACCATCGCCTTGCCGCTCGGCTTGTCAACGGCTGGGGACGCGGCCGCTCCTGCCGTGGCGGCGGATGGCGCCGCGATCACCGCGGCCGGCGCGGTGAGGCAAAGAATTGTCGCTCCCGATGCGATCGCGGCGAGTACCCAGCGAGCCTTCATGCTTCCTCCGACGGCGCGTCATGCCCATAGTCGATCAACGTCACACGGTAGGCCGAACCAGCCGCGCCAGGCGAGCCCGGCGCTAGGGGTTGAGCAGTCCCACGCCTCGGCGACGGTGAATTTCCCGTGGTAGCACGGTCCCACCAGAGGTAGCCTGACAAGCGCGAGGAGCCGACCGGTCGCTAGGGGGCCGGGCAGCCGACCCGGTTCTCCGACTGCATGGCGGTCGGAGCCGCCTCGATGCCGGCGATGATCGCCTCAGACACCTTCGGATCCCATGTGAGGGCCGTCTCATTGGGAGCACCCACGACGGCGGACACCGCGATGCTGTGCGTATCCGGGAAGGAGTGGCACGCGCGATGCGGGAGGACGTCATCCGAGACGCTGCGTGCGAGTGCACCATCTATTTGCACGACGGCGTCATTGGGCCAGCGCTCGGGTGAGCCACCGTCCTTCGTGAAGTACGTGCCGCCGATGAGGGTCACCGGGATCCCCTCCAGTACACCAGCCTGCTGCTGGGTCCAGGCGGGGTAGTTGGGCTTTTGCAGGAAGGGCACCATCTCCTTCACGACGGTGGGGACCGCGAGCAACGCCGCCTGGAAGCCGATGCACGGCTCGTTGCCGTCGCAGGCGGTCGGCGGCTCCTGGCCCGGCTCGTAGTTGGCGATCATCACCGGTTCCCATGGGCTACCCACGGTCGTGAGCGAGTCGATGCGTGGACCGTCGCCCGCCGTCTTGAGGTCACCGATGGCAATCCGGGAGAAGATGCCGCCCATCGAGTGAGCGACGAGATGAACGTCGTTCACCCCGTGCTCCTTCTGGAGCCAGCGCAGGAAGTCGGCCAGGACGGCCCCTCCGGTCTCCGGGGAGACGATGGGGTTCACGGTGACGTCGGCCGGTGGCTGTGGCGGGCAGGAGCCGAACGGCCCGCCCTCGGGCGTGGTCTGGTCCGTCACTACCCCACCGCCCACCATGGCGGGCGACGTGTACACCTGGAATCCGGCGGCGAGGAGCTGCTCACGCATGTAGGTGTCGGTATTGCCCGCGGCAAATCCCGAGGTGCACGCCGCTTCCGGCGTCGTGAAGGGGCTGATCGCCGCAACCCCCGACACGATCACCACCGTGGGCGGGCTTGCCGGGGCACTCGACGAGGAGTCTCCCCCCGAAGTCGAGGAGCAGGCGGCCAGGGCGAGGGCCGACACGGCGGCCAGGGCGAGGAGGCGGCGCATGAGTCTCAATATAGGAC